>JAEUKL010000184.1 GCA_016793005.1 Rhodospirillaceae bacterium
CCCCATCGTCACGCTGTCGGGGCGTCATGCCGGCGCCAAGCAGTTCTATGCAGCGCGTGCGGGTGACATCGCCGATGGCAAACCCTTGGTGCTGATGGTGGATGGCAAATCCGCCTCCTCGGCCGAGATCACCGCAGCCGCATTGGTGGATAATGGCCGCGCTATCACGGTCGGCACCAACACGCTTGGCAAAGGCTCGGTGCAAACCCTTATTCGCCTGCCCAACGACGGCGAGATCGCGCTGACCTGGGCTGAGGTGGTGTCTCCGGGCGGCTACCGTGTGCATGGCTTGGGCTTATTACCCACAATCTGCACCGCCAATTACGATGGCAGCCTGCCCGAGGTGGTCACGAACGTGCAGCGCCGCCAGACCCCATGGCGCGCGCTCCCCGAGGGCTGGCGCACGGCCGAACGTACAGCAGACAACATCGGGGCCTTGCGCGGCCTCTGCCCGGCGCAGTCGCGCGCCGACGAGCAAAATGACCAGGCCCTGGCCATCAGGATGGCTGCCGACCAGGCGCTTTACGCCCAAGCCAGCTCGCCCAGCATTGCGGCCAGCCGTTAACCCGTTGGGAAATATTGCTTTTTTCGACCCCCGCCGGGGTTGACTTCATTATATTGCGGTGTATTGTCCGCGCCTTCCAGCGCCCCCATATATGGTTGAAGCGCGGAGCGCTTAAAGGATCTGAGTAATGGCTAAACCGGCGACCATCCAAATCAAACTTGAGAGCACGGCTGACACGGGCTTTTTCTACGTCACGAAAAAGAACCCGCGCACCAAAACCGAGAAACTCGAACTGAAAAAGTACGATCCGGTTGTGCGTAAGCACGTGATTTTCAAAGAAAGTAAGATCAAATAGCCGCAGAAGGTATTTGATCCCGCCAAGCAGCCGATGAAGGTGTCTTGGTGAATACGAAGGCCCGCTTGAAACAGCGGGCTTTTTTATTGCTCTTTTCATGTCGTTTTTCACCACGCCAAATGGTGCCCATTTGTCGGGGAAAAACGACTTTGCTTCTGAACCGATGTAGTCAGGAAGTCGAATTTTCCCGAGAAGTGGCCTTCCGGTTGGCGTGGGAAAATCGACAAACAAAGAGTCGGCAAAAACGCCAAATAAAGAATCAGGCCGCTGGCCGAGCCTCTAAAAACTTCGAAACAGTCTGCAAGAAGTTGTTCACCGAGATGGGCTTGGCGATATAACCGTCGCAGCCGCCGTTGCGGATTTTCTGCTCGTCGCCTTTCATGGCAAACGCCGTCACCGCCACCACCGGAATGGTGTTCAGGTCGTCGTCGGCTTTCAGCATTTTCGCGATCTCAAGACCTGAGATTTCGGGCAACTGAATATCCATCAGAATCAGATCAGGACGATGCTTGCGCGTCATGCTCAAGACGTCGCGGCCATCGCGTGTCTGCAATGTGTTGTAGCCATGCGCCTGCAACAAGTCGTTGAACAGTTTCATATTCAACTCGTTGTCTTCGACAATAAGAACGGTCTTCGACATCCCCTCAAGGTCGGGCGCGGGCGACGCCCCTCTCCCATACAGTTTCGACCCCAATCCATTCCATCCTGAGCAAAAACCCAGGACCTGTCAAATAGCGCATTTCGGTAGCAAAAGCCCACCTACAGGAAGCCATAGGTAGGTAACCGGTGTCTTGAAGAATACAAGCCTTATCAATAGCTTAGGCTCAGAACACCACCGTCTTAGTCCCGTTCAACAGCACGCGACGTTCGGCGTGGTAACGCACAGCGCGCGCCAGCACTACGTTCTCCAAATCCCGGCCCACGGCCACCATATCGGCAACGCTGTGCTTATGGTCGACGCGCTCGACCGCCTGCTCGATGATCGGCCCCTCGTCCAGCGTCGAGGTGACGTAGTGGGCCGTGGCGCCGATGATTTTCACGCCGCGCTCGAAGGCCTGCTGATAGGGTCGCGCCCCTTTGAAGCTGGGCAAAAATGAATGATGGATATTGATGCAGTGGCCCGAGAGCGTGCGGCACGCTTCCGCGCTTAAGACCTGCATGTAGCGCGCCAGCACCACCAGATCAGCCTTGCTATCGCTCACCAGTTTCAGCACATCGCTTTCTTGCTTGGCTTTGGTCTCAGGTGTGACGGGCAAGTAGTGGTACGGGATGCCGTGCCAATCCACCAGGCTGCGCATGTCGTC
>JAEUKL010000189.1 GCA_016793005.1 Rhodospirillaceae bacterium
GGCTGATGAATGGCATTCAACAAAGCCGCGAGGTGCATGACAAAAACCGGATCAGCGTTCGGGCAATCCAAGCCCCGCATGAAAGCCTGGCGCGCGCCCTCCATGATCGACGAATGAGTGTTGGACTTAAGATTGAGGCAGTAAATCAGGCCAAGCGCATCATAGGCCCAGCCATCGGCTGGGTGAGCGCTGATTTCGGCCTGGCAGCGCGCCAACGCCTGCTGAATATCGCCGCTGTCGGCCATGGCGAGGCAGCCGCGCACGGCGGCGGAATAGCCAGTCTGCGCAGAACCCATCGCGGCACCGGAAAATTGAGATGTCATGGTTCTGCAAATATGCGGATCGGAAAGGCCTGTTCCACACGGACTATATTCACTGACGGAGAATACGCAACGTGCCCGGCGAACCTTGGGTTTTAGCCTTGTAAACGGCACCGAAAGCTTGCAGAAACGAGGCGGTCAAACACTTCAGGCACCCACGCATCGCCGCCATGTCATCCACTACACCCTCTCAATCGCGCTCCAAGAAGGTCCGGGTCACCGTCGCCGATATGAACGACATGCCCGCCATTCAGGAAATCTACGCCCACTACGTTCTGAACAGCACCTCGTCATTCGAGGAAGAAGCGCCCACGGTCGCTGAAATGACGGCGCGTTGGCAGAAGCTGAAATCCATGGGTATGCCGTGGCTGGTGGCCATGATCGGCAAGCGCGTGGCGGGCTACGCCTACGGCGGTCCATTTCGTGAACGATCTGCGTACCGCTACACCATCGAGGATTCCATCTACATCGCGCCCGACATGCTGGGCCGCGGTGTTGGTAATGCTTTAATGAGCGAACTGATCAAACGCTGCACCAACTTGGGCTTCCGCCAAATGATCGCGGTGATCGGCGATAGTACCAACGCCGCCTCGCTGGCGATTCACAGCCGTCATGGCTTCCGCGTCATCGGTGCGCTGAGTTCATCGGGCTTTAAATTCGGTCAGTGGGCCGATGCGGTGTTAATGCAGCGTCCCTTGGGCGACGGCGATTCTGAATTGCCTGACGCCAAGCCGGGCCGCCGGAAACGCAGACGCAAATAAATAACCGCACAAAGAAAAAGGCCCGGATCACTCCGGGCCTTTTTGCATTTCAACAGATGGCCGGGTTGGCTTACGACCCACCCAACTTCACGGCCTGGGCGACCATCGCGGTCAAATCCAGGAAGGTCTTGTCGCGCATCTTGCCGCAGTTGCGCGACACGGCGCCAATCAGCATCGGCTTGTTTTCCAGGTTGATGACCATGTCCTTATCGGTCACGTTCTTGAAGCCTTGGATGAAGGCAAACGCCCACAGGTCCGCCAGATCGGCTTTCATCACGTCCGCGGCCGAACCGGCCTTAGCGTCGACGTGCGCGGCACAGGTGTACGAACCAACGTCGAGCGATTCAGTCGCTTTCGAGAGCTTCAGGTCTTCTGCACCCATCAGGTCGCGGGCGATGACCCACACATACTGCTGCGGCATTTCTTTGCACTTGGCGCTCATGCGCGCGGCAATGCTGTCGCTGGCCTTCGCATCATCCACCAGTTCCAGCTTGCCTTTGGCTTTGTAAAAACCGGCCAGATAGCCGTTGATCCACAGTTTAGCCAAGCCGGCTTGCGCCTTGGTGGAGGAATTGTCGGCTGCAGCGCTGGTATACTGCAAGCACGAGAAACTGGTGCCGTCGAACTCCGCACCCTGTGCATTGGCGGCCGAGGCGCCCAACGCCATCGCGGCAGCCAAGGCCACGCCGGCAACAATTTTCTTCATGACAGACATTCAAGTCCCCCGTCGTATTTGGTTGTACCGGGCGCTGCACGCATCTGGAGAATGCGGGCCAACCCCGGCGGTGAGCGAAACTGGCACGACCGCCACCCCCGGGTCAACGAAAGGAATCTCTTGGTTTTACAGGCGAATTTCGCGTCCAGGCGGTGGAATTAAGGCGGGTGCCGTGATGCCGCAAACCCCGTGTCCCCGGCCCATTATGCCGCGAACATAGCGTCGTCGATCAGCAATTGCGCATTCGTGCGCCCCTGCCACGTTTCAAGCTGGATTTTTCCGCTGAGGTGAAGCGTGCGGCCCTTCGCGTTCAATAGCCCGACACCCAATTCCGAATCCGCACTTCTGAAGGCAATGGCCTTCAAGCGCCCGCCACCGCGCCCGGTGAGAAAGCAGCGCACGTGACCGGTGCCGACAATGTCAGCCTTCGCCACCTGTGCATCCAGCACCGCGAAACGCGGTTCATCATTTCCTGCGCCGTACGGCTCAAGCTCGCCCAACATGCGGGCAAACTCGGTTGTCACGGCATCAACCGACAGCACGCCATCAAGGTTGTGCGTGACAACGCTGCCGCCGCCAGCATTTTGTGCCGCGACATGCTGCTCCATGAAGTCGATAAATGCCGGCAGGCGCGCCTCTTCAACCGTGAAACCTGCTGCCATGGCGTGACCACCGCCGTTGAACAGCAAACCCAGATCGCGCGCGGCCAGCACGGCCTTGCCCATATCAACGCCCTTCACCGAACGGCCCGATCCTTTGGCCATACCACCGTCGAGCGCGACAACACATGTCGGGCGGTCGTACCGGTCTTTCAAACGGCTGGCGACGATACCGATAACGCCCGGATGCCACGATGGCCCCATCGCGAATAACACCGGCTTATCTTCGTTGCGGGTTTCAATCTGCTCGATAGCTTCCGCCAGCACGGCGGCTTCAATGTCTTTTCGTTCGCGGTTATGGTCATCCAGACGCAAGGCCAAAGCAGCCGCTTCGTCCGGGTCGTCGGTCGACAGAATGCGAATGCCCAAATCCGCCTGGCCCACGCGCCCACCGGCATTCACGCGCGGACCATACATAAAACCTAAATGATACGCGCTAGGCGCACTGTCGATGGCCGAGACTTTGCGCAGCGCCGCAAAGCCGGCATTGGCCCCACGCCCGAGCACATTCAAACCCGACAGGACATATGCGCGGTTCAAGCCAATCAGCGGCACAACATCGGCCACCGTGC
>JAEUKL010000260.1 GCA_016793005.1 Rhodospirillaceae bacterium
GTTCATCGGCGCACGGGAAACGTAGTTCCGGCGTGTTCACCATCTTGGGCATGGCATCAAAGCGCTTGGCGAGATCAAACGTGTTGCTCTTCGCCATGATGCTGAGGAAGCGCAACGCCGCGTACAACGCGTCGTCGTAGCCGAAGTACGTATCGGCAAAGAAGATATGGCCGCTCATTTCGCCGGCGAGCGGCGACTTGGTTTCGGCCATTTTGTTTTTGATCAGCGAGTGGCCGGTTTTCCAGATGATCGGCGTGCCGCCCATGCGGGCCACTTCGTCAAACAAACCCTGGCTCGCTTTCACGTCGGCGATGATCGGCGCTTTTGCATGTGTCTTCAAAACATCTTCGGCGAGGATCTGCAAAATCTGATCGCCCCACAGGATGCGGCCCTGGCCGTCGACGACGCCAATGCGATCCCCGTCGCCATCGAAGGCAAAACCCACGTCAGCTTTTTCTTTCGCCACAGCCGCTTGAAGGTGCTCCAGGTTTTTCGGCACGGTCGGGTCGGGGTGATGGTTGGGGAACGTACCGTCGATATCGCCAAACAGCACGATATGGCGGCCCGGCAGCTTTGACACAGCCGCCGTCACCGCTTCGCCCGCCGCGCCATTGCCCGTGTCCCACACGGCCGTAAGTTTGCGGTCGCCTTTGAAATCTTGCAGCACGCGCGCCACATAGCGTGACAGCATTTCCTGCGTGGTCGCTGTGCCCTGCCCTGTCTCCACATCGCATTTGGCGGCTTGCGGGCCCAACGCGCGAATGTCGGCGCCAAAAAACGGCTTCTTGCCGATCATCATTTTGAAGCCGTTGTGTGTCGGCGGATTATGCGAGCCGGTGATCATGATGCCGCCATCGGCGTTCTGATCGTTCACAGCGAAGTACAACATCGGCGTCGGACCACGGCCCACGCGCTGCACATTCACGCCCGACGCCAGCAAGCCCTCAACGACGGCCGCTTCCATGTCCGGTGAACTGAGACGCCCGTCGTAGCCCACGCACACCAGCAGGTCTTTTTTGCCGGGGTTCTTGCGGCGCACGTTCGAGCCAAAGCAACGCCCGATGGCGCGCGCATCAGCCGCGAACAACGTTTCACCGACGATGCCGCGAATATCGTACTCACGCAAAATGGTGGGATGGAATGTATGAGAAGCAGACATGAGAATGAGCACACACCTGAAAAACGGAACTGCGGGACTTAAGTCCGTCCAGGCTTATGGCGGAATAGTGTGGCCGGTTCAAGGCATGCGATGAAAACCGTACAGCCCGGCGATCACCCCTAACCTATTCTATTTCTTGGCTATTTAGCTTTAGCTTCCCAGGTCACACGGGCCAGGGCTTCGCGGTAGGCGGCCCGGCCCCACACTAGGCAGATCACCGCCAGGATGCCGGTGACGAACACGACGAGGGATAAGGCCCAGCCGATCTTCATGGGATCGCCGAAGATTTTGTCGCTGCCAAGGCCCACCGCCAAAGGTCCGATCCCTTGAGCGACTAAGCCGGTCAAAATCACATACAGGGATGTCACCAGCCCGCGATGTTCGTTCGGCGTGATTTCGTTGATGGCCGTCATGGCGGCGGCGGCCGAGTAATTCACGAACAGGGATTTCATCAGCAGGATCGGCAGTGCCAATTGCCATGTCGGCATGGTCGGGCCGAAGCCGCCAAAAATCGTACAACCGATGGCGCCCAACATAGCCGTCATCCACACGCCTTCCGACATGCCCTTCTTACGGAAGTAATTCGTGACGGACCCCGATGTGTAAGCGCTGACGATGCCAATCAAGCCGCTACTGACGCCGAAGTAAAAGGCTGTGTCTTGCGGTGTCCAACCATAGACGCGAATGAAGATGGTCGCGTGCCAATAGGCGGCACCATAAATTTCCAAAATGATGAGGGCGCAAGCGAGCAGGAACAGACCCAGCGATTTCTTGTTCGCCATGATGAAGGCCCAAGTCTCGGCCGTCGTCGCTTGGCCTTTCTTGGATGCCGCTTGCCCCAAGCGCACAGGCTCCTTCACCGTAAAGGCCAACAGCGCCACGGGCACCAAGCCCGGCAACGCGATGATGATGAACACCACCTGCCACGGCTTCAAATCGCCCAGCAGCGGCACAGACACAAATGTATAAGCGGCTAACGCCCCCAGAACTGTACCGCCAATGACGTAGCTGAGGATATTCGCGACCGCAGTCGACATGGTGTAGAAACCAAACGCCCGAGGACGCTTCTCGGGCGGGAAGTAATCGGAAATCAATGACGACGCGCACGGATTGAGCGTTGCTTCGCCCACGCCCACACCGGCGCGCGCAAAAAACAGCGACTTAAAGCCCGTAGCCATCCCGCACAGCGCGGTCATGACCGTCCAGAAGAACATGCCGCCCGACAGAATCCATTTGCGGTTATAGCGGTCACTGATCCAACCCAAGGGCAGGCCAAAAATTGTATAGAACAGCGCAAAGCCTAGGCCTTGCAGCAGCCCCATCTGGGTGTCGGTGATGCCTAAATCTTTTTGAATGGCGGGCGCGAGCAGGCCTAAGATCGTACGGTCGATGAACGCAAACACGTAGCCGAAGCAGATCACGGCCAACACGTACCAGGAATAACGTGCTGACGGATAAACATGCGCGCTCGGCGCCGTTGCCGGTGCTGTATTCATCAACCCTTCCCCCAGAAGTACGCCTACTCAGCCGCGTGTGCTATTTGCCCTGAGCTTATTTACCCCAAGTCACGCGCGCCAAGCTTTCGCGGTAGCCTTTCAAGCCATAGGCCAGCACGAGACAGCCCACGGTTCCAGTCACAATCGTGACAAGACTGAGGGAGTTGGCGATTTGCATCTTGTCGCCGAACACTTTGTCGGTGACCCAGCCGGTCAGAAGCGGGCCTAAGCCCGACGAGATCAAGCCCACCTGGAAAATGTAAGTGGACGTGACGAAGCCGCGCATTTCGTTGGGCACGATTTCGCTGATGGCGGTGAGCGCCAGCACCGAAGGATAGTTGGCGAACAACCCGGTGAGCACGAACACCGTCAGCGCCAATTCCGGGGTCGGCATTTGCGGAGCGACAACGCCGCCCACCACGCAGCCGACGCAACCCCACAGGCAGGCGCGCATCGTGCCATCAATCGAACCACCTTGTTTCAGCTTGCCGGCCACCCAACCCGCAGACAGAGCACTGGCAACGCCCATGAATAAGCCCGGGATGCCATAGTTGATCGCGAACTGTGCCGGGCCCCACTGATGGATGCGCTCGAAGTACACCGCCATCCAGTTGACCCAGGCATAGATCGACATGATCACCAGCGCGATGCCGGCGTGGTGGCAAATCAGCGCGCGTTTGTTGGCGGCAAAGAAGGCTTTGATTTCTGCAAAGCTGGCGTTGCCCTTGTTCGTCGATGCCAAATCCTTGCGCGCGGGCTCCTTCACCGTCAGCCAGAAAATCAGCGCTGGGATCAAACCTGCAAGGCCGATGTACACAAACATCGCCTTCCACGGTTTCATTTCACCGAAAGCCGGAACATCGACCACCTGATACTGTGCCAGGAATTTGAAAACGAGCCCGCCGGCGAGATACGTGAGGCCTGTTCCAAACGCCGTGCCCATCACGTAAATACCGAAGGCTTTGGCACGCGTGCGCGCCGGAAAGTAATCGCCGATGATGGACGATGCACACGGGTTCAGCGTCGCTTCACCGATGCCGACCCCAACGCGCGCCATAAACAACGTCCAGAATGACGAGGCCATGCCACAGGCCGCCGTCATCAAGCTCCACACCGTCATGCCGATGCTAAGGATAGTTTTGCGGTTCCAGCGATCCACCAGCCAGCCGATGGGGATGCCGAATATTGTATAGAACAACGCAAAGGCAATCCCCTGCAAGATGCCCATCTGGGTATCACTGAGCAAAAGGTCTTTCTGGATTGAGACTGTCAGAAGGCCAACAACGATGCGGTCGATGAACGCGAAGATGTAGCCAACGCACATCACCGAGACGACGTACCAGGCATAGTTTTGATTGGGATAGCCCGCATCAGAAGAAGCGTCGGCGGCAGTTGCCGTCGGCATCGGTCCAGCCATGAAAATCGTCCCCTTGCTCTCAAGCGGCGTATGCCGCTGGCATTCCTCGCAGCGGCGTATGCCGCTGGCATTCAATGTGGGCCGGACCCTAGCAGAGCGTCATAATCTTGTCGCGGCCAGCAACTGCCCTGACCGCTGATTGATAAAAATCAATCAGCGCGGGGGGTTTTCAGGTTGCAACCGGAACGGAAGGACGACCGACGCAGGTGTATTGGAAGCCCGCCGCCGCCATGTCGGCGGGGCTATACACGTTGCGCAAGTCCACCATGACCGGCGATTTCAACACGGCTTTCATGCGCTTGATATCGAGGTTCCGGAACTGGTTCCACTCGGTCAGGATCGCGACCGCATCGCAGCCGGTCATGCAGTCATAGGCGTCTTTGCAGAACACCGCCCCCGGCAACAGATGCTTGGCTTCGTGCATACCTTCGGGGTCATACACGCGCACCGTTGCACCGGCCGTTTGCAGCGCCGGTACAATGTCCAGGCTGGGGCTGTCGCGCATGTCGTCGGTGTTGGGCTTGAACGTCAACCCCAGGATGCCGATGGTTTTGCCGCGCACAGTGCCGCCGCAGGCCGCGATGATCTTCACCGCCATTTTCACTTTGCGCGTTTCGTTGATCTCGGCCACCGTCTCGACAATTCGGATCGGCGCTTTGTGCTGTTGCGCGGTTTTGGTCAAGGCCAGTGTGTCTTTCGGAAAGCAACTGCCGCCGTAGCCTGGGCCTGGATGCAGGAACTTCTTGCCGATGCGACCATCAAGCCCAATGCCTTTAGAGACATCGTGCACGTCGGCGCCCACTTTTTCGCACAGATCCGCGATTTCGTTGATGAAGGTAATCTTGGTCGCCAGGAACGCATTGGCGGCATACTTCACCAGTTCGGAGGTTTCCAGATTGGTGAACAGGATCGGTGTTTCGATCAGATAAAGGGCACGGTACAGCTTGCGCATCACTTCGCGCGCGCGATCTGTCTCAGCGCCAATCACAACGCGATCTGGGCGCATGAAATCGCCAATGGCCGAGCCTTCGCGCAAAAATTCCGGGTTTGAGACAACATCGAAATCAGCGTCAGGCCGTGCCGCCTCTATGATGCGCTGAACTTCGCGGCCAGTACCGACAGGCACAGTCGATTTCGTCACCACAACTGTGTACTGGTCCATGGCCGCCGCGATTTCTTTGGCAGCGGCATAAACGTATGACAGATCGGCGTGGCCATCTTCTTTACGGGTGGGTGTGCCCACCGCGATGAACACCGCATCAGCGCCTTTCACGGCTTCAGCTAAACTTGTGCTGAAGGTCAGGCGCCCCCCTTCGATGTTGCTTTTCACCAGTTCGTCCAGACCCGGCTCGAAGATTGGAATTTCGCCCTTCTTCAAACGCTCGATCTTGCCGGCATCTTTATCGACACACACGACGTTTACGCCGAACTCGGAGAAGCAGGTGCCGGACACCAAGCCAACATATCCGGTTCCGATCATTGCCACGCGCATGAGAACGTACCCTTAAAGGCTTATGACTTGGATTCAACGAGCAAGCGCTCGATGATCGGGCGCAGACGGTCTTTCATTTCGGGGTTCGCCAAACCAAAGGCCACGTTGGCTTCAACGAAGCCCACGCGCGTGCCGCAATCATAGCGCGTGCCTTCAAACCGGTAGCCATGGAACGGCACATCGCCGATGGTGCGGTTCAGCGCATCAGTCAGCTGGATTTCGTTGCCCGCCCCCTTGGTGCGCTTGTCGAGTTCCTTGAACACGATAGGGTCCAGAATATAACGGCCGATAATCGCCAGCGTGGATGGCGCTTTCGCCGGATCGGGTTTTTCCACCAGGCCCTTGGCCTTGGCGATGTTGCCCTCTTCCGACTGCACATCCAGAATGCCGTAGCGGTTGGTTTGATCGCGCGCGACGTTTTCCACCGCGACGACGTGACCGCCGACTTTCTGGTGCGCGTCAATCAACTGCTTCAAGCACGGCGTATCGGACAGCACCATGTCGTCGGGCAAAATGACGGCGAAGGGTTCATCGCCGATCAACTGCCAAGCACACCACACGGCGTGGCCAAGCCCCAAAGGTTCATGTTGCTTCACCATATGCAAACCGCCCGAGGGCAGCGTTGCATCCTGAATGAGCTTAAGTTCGGCGGTTTTCTTTTTCTCGGCCAGCATCGCTTCCAGCACCGGATGGACCGAAAAATGATTGGCGATGGACTCTTTGCCGTCGGCAGTGACGAAAACGAATTCTTCAATACCTGCCGCGCGGGCTTCTTCCACCGCGTACTGCACCACCGGCTTGTCGATCACCGGGATCATTTCCTTCGGGATCACTTTGGTGGCCGGCAGGAACCGCGTCCCCAAACCTGCGACAGGAAGCACGGCTTTACGAACTCGTTTTGGCATTCAGCAACCTTTGCATTCGGTTCTTAAAATCTGCTGGCTTTGTGCCATGCGGTGGCTTTTGGGGCAACTCTTGAGGGCCATTTCAGCCCCCCAATAGAAAGTCCTTGGCGGCATTGATCTTCGCGGCCAGGTAGTCGGTGCCGCCCTTGTCGGGGTGCGCCAGCGCCATCAGACGCCGGTAGGCAGATTTGATGTCGTCGGGCCCCGCACCCTTCGACAATCCTAGGATTTGCAGAGCTTCCTCTTCGCTCATCATCATGCTGCTGGGCGCGCTTGGTTTTGAGGCCGTAGTTCCTCGCTCGCGCCAATCGGGGTGCGCACGATCCAGAAAAGATTCCAGAAGTGCTGCTGACTCGGCGTCGGTCTGTACATCGCCTGCCAATGTCATCAAATCTTCAAGCGGCAAACTGGAGAGCGCGCGCCCTGAAAACCGCCCCTGCACCACCTGGCCATCCAAATGCCCGGTATCGTGATCGAGTGTCATGGTCAGGAACGCAGACTGCACCTGCGAGGTATTCGCTTTCGCACCGCCCCCCATAGTGCGCGCAAAACCCTTGAACGCCCCGGACATCTGCCGGCCCATCTGGACCAGATGAAATGCACGCCATGCCCAGCCGAATAGCGCCGCCAGAAATGCCATCGCGGCCCCGAGCCGACCGGTAATCGCCAGAAGCGCCACGATGAACAGGCCGACAATAATCGCCCCCCACCGCAGCGTTTTTTTGACATCCTCGGTTTTGGCGTTGCCATACCATTGCAGGAAATACAGCACGCCCCCGAGCAGCAGAATTCCCAAGAGCAGACTTGGCAACATGG
>JAEUKL010000276.1 GCA_016793005.1 Rhodospirillaceae bacterium
AACGCGCTGGCCCATGAAGTTGCTTTCCTGCGCCCAGAAGCGTTCGTTCAGCATGTCCACATCTGAAACCACGACCACTTGGATGGGCTGCTTGGATTGCGCCACATGCGGTGCTTTGGCGTCTTTGTCCGGTGCTTGAGCAAAAGCCGACTTTGCCGTACCGCCGATGCGCACCGCGAGCACTTCAACTTTGTCTGCCGGCTTGAAGTCGCGGAACAGCGCCACAACATCGGGCAGGCCCATCACCTTGTCGGTCGTGATGCGCATGGATTTTGGGCTGGTCTTGATCAACGGTGTGATCGTGGTGGTGGCGCCTTCCACAGTTTCCAGGGCACCGGCGGTCGCCAGGTTCATCTGCTTTAAATCACCCGTGATCGCATCGTTTGGGTCGAAGTTATCTGCCGTCAGGCCTAACCACGCGACATAATCGCTCACAATCGGACGGCCGCCGGATTCCGCATTCACGCGGGTTGCGGCCTGCAAGTCGCCAACCACCAGCCCATCAGGCATCGTGACGCCCCAGGCCTTCAGAAGTTTCTTCGCCCCGTCCAGCGATCCGCCCCCCTGAATGCCGCCCATGGGGTTGGCGCTTTCGGCATTGGGGTCGACGAATACCAAGGCCTTGCCGCCGTTTAGCACAAACTGGTCGATGGCATACTGAGCGCTCTCAGAAAGGTTCTCCGGCTGCGCCATCAATAAAATACCGACATCCTTAGGAATCTCGGTCAGGTTCGCATCCAGCATCTGCACATCGAACAGATCCTTCATCGCTTCCATGATGGCCCACGGCGGGGTTGGCTGGCCGCCCATGCCAAACTGCCCCTGGGTCATGCCGCCTTCCAGCGGCAGCGATGTGATCAGGCCCACTTTCATCTGGTTGGGCTTCGATAGGCTGTAGATCAGCTTCGTCAGGTCGTATTCCAGGAACGCTTCGCGTTCTAAATTGAAAAACGGAATGACTTTCTGATCGTCGGTGGAATTGGTGGCGGCCAAGCCGAAGTAGCCCACTTCGCCGCTTTGGCCCAAAGGCACGGCCTGTAATCCGAAACCAACCGCGCGGTCTTCATTGTCCGAGAATGGTTCGGGGTTGAAGTATTCAACTTTCAGCTTGCCGCGCGCCAGCGTGGCGTATTGCTGTAACAGGTCACGGATGCGCTGGTAGTAAACAGCGTGGCGCGGGCTGGCTTCGCCCAAGACGGACGAGAAGTATACGCGAACAGTGATGGGTTCATCGATGCCGGTGAAGACGGGCTTCACCTGATCCGACAGCGAGTACGCAGCACCTTGCGTGGCGTCGTAACGCACACCCAGTAGCGTTTTGTTGGACACAAGGTTTCCTGCCACCAGCAAAATGGCAGCGAGAGCAACCGAAATGAGTGCGAGCTTGGAGCGATCTTTGATCATGGGTTTCTCCTTAGGCCGCTTTCTTGGCTTCAACAGCAATTGTCGTCGCGAATAGCCAGAACGCGATCAGCGAGAAGAAATAGATAATGTCGCGGATATCAATGATGCCGCGGCTTAAAGACTCAAAGCGCGTCAGGAAGCTGAACGAGGCGATGGTGCTCACCAGGGCTTCGGGCGCCCACAGGCGGAACACGTTCAACACCAAATCCAAACCACTGAGTGTGAACAGGAAACACACCACAGCCCCCGAAATGAACGCGATGATCTGGTTGCGCGTGAGCGCCGACATGCACGTGCCGATCGACAGGAACGCACCCGCCATCAGGAAGCTGCCGATATAACCCACCACGATCACGCCGTTATCGGGCTCACCCAGGATATTCACCGTGATCCACATGGGGAATGTGAGCGCCAAGGCAATGCCGCAGAAAATCCACGCAGCCAGGAACTTGCCCACCACGGCATCGCAGGTGGTAATGGGCAATGTCAGCAGTTGCTCGATGGTCCCGGATTTGCGCTCTTCCGCCCAGAGTCTCATCGCAATCGCTGGGATCAGCAGAAGATAAAGCCAGGGATGGAATGAGAAGAAAGATTCTAAACTCGCCTGCCCGCGATCAAAGAACCGCCCGATATAGAATGTGAAGGCCCCGGTTAACGCCACGAAAATGGCGATGAACACAAAGGCCATTGGGGTTGCGAAATAGGCATACAACTCGCGTTTGGCGATGATCCATGTTTGACGCATGTGGCTAATCCTTCGGATGCGTATTCTAGGCGGCAGACTTCGTCGCGCCAGAAGATGTCGTGATAAGACGGAACACGTCGTCGAGGTTGCCGCGATCCTGATAAATCTCGGTGACGGCGATGCCTTTGCCTTTCAGCGTTTCGGCAACGGCGGCCAAAATGGGCGCGTTCTGGCTGGGTACCACGCGGATTTTGGTCTGTGCTGCGTCCAGGCTTTGAGTGTTTATGGCTGCCACGTTGGCCACGCCCTGCACGGCTGCGGCAGCCGCGTCGGCTTGGGCGGTCGGCACCACAAATGCAACAGCATGATAATCGGGCAAGCGCTTCAATAATTCGGCCGATGTTCCGTCGGCCAACAGTTCACCGCGCCCGATGATGACAGCGCGGGTGCACACAGCCTCCACTTCTTCCAGAATGTGCGTGGAGATGATAATCGCCTTTTCAGCGGCCATGTCCTTGATCAGCGAACGCACATGGTGCTTCTGGTTTGGGTCCAGGCCGTCAGTCGGCTCGTCCAAAACCAGCACCGGCGGATCGTGCAAAATGGCCTGGGCCATGCCAACACGGCGCTTGTAGCCTTTTGACAACACATCAATGGGCCGGTCCAGCACATCGGCCAGCACCACGCGTTCAACCGCGCGGTCGATGGCTTTTTGAGCTTCCGCCCCTTCAAGCCCACGCACGGCGGCAATGAATTTCAGGAATGCGCGTACGCTCATGTCTTCGTAAGATGGCGAGCCTTCGGGCATGTAGCCCATGGATTGCTTGACCCGGATCGGATCGGTTGCCACATCATGCCCGCACACGCGGGCCGTGCCGCTGCTGGGGGTTAGGAACCCTGCGATCATGCGCATGGTGGTGGTTTTGCCTGCACCATTGGGCCCAAGGAAGCCGAGCACTTCGCCCTTCTTCACGCTCAAACTGATGCCATTCACAGCGACGAAATCACCGAACCTTTTAACAAGGCGGTCTACGTCAACCATCACCGTCATGGAGAAGCCTCTTGCATAGAATTTCCCGTAGATACGGGACTGTTTGCGCCAGGAAAACGGCGCGTGAGGGCGAGACGCTACTGTGACAATTTCACAAGTTCAAGGCTGCAAAACGCCTGCGGACGACCTGTAAAACCGAATTAAATTCGTGTCATTCGCGTTAAATTGCGGGGTTAACCTGCCGCTTCTTCCGCGCGCTCAATTTCCCGCGTCGAGGGCCGTGCCGATAAGCGCGGATCTTTTTGCGCGCCCTGCGCCAACAGCCCGTTGATATCGCCGACCAGAGCCTGCAGTCGCTGCAGATACGGCGCTCCTTCCGATGTGATCGCGGGCACACGGCTTGATTCAATCAGCCGGGCAATATTGCCGGACTGAACACTTAATTCTGTCGCGATATCCCGCACATTGCGACCTTTGGGGCTAAACGTTTCGGGGATATGGCGCAGGCTGGTGATGAACGTGTGCATGATCTGTGCGATCAGCGGGTCGGCGCTGCGCATCTTTTCTTCAATCACGTCTTTTGTAATCAGAGACAGCGTGCAGTCCTCAAGCGCGACGGCAGTCGCACGGCGCGGCGTGCCATCGATGATCGCCATCTCACCGAAAAACTCGCCCTTTTTCACACGCGCAACCGGCACCTGCTTGCCGTCGATCTCGCGATAAATGGCAATGCTGCCGCTGGCGACAATATAGACCGCCGTGGCTTCGTCGCCTTGCTTGAAAAGCGTCTGCCCTTTTGCGAGCGGCATGATCTCCAACACGGCTTCATCAACAAGATTGACCGGTTCATCCTGGGGCGTGCGCTGGATTTCATGGGACTTTCCAAACTGCTCACGCTGATGCTTCAAGTAGTTTTCGGCGGCTTCGCGAGTCTCGCGTTCCAATTGTTCCGGCGGCACATGAGGTTTAACCACCATCATCACGGCGCGCGTGAGCTTTTGGATCACTTTCAGGTCGCGCTCGGTCGGCGTCATGTAGCGCTCAGCAATTGCTTCCACATCCTTTGCCAACGATCCGCACAAAAGAGCCATTTCCGACTCATTGATACGCTCAGCGGTTTTGGCCGCATCGCGCAGCACATCCACCAGCACCAGGATTTTTTCTTTGACGTCGGGCGTTACATTGTTTGACCGATATGCCTCAATGATGATGTTGCAGACGAAACCTAGGCGATAACTGTTGCTATCCAATCGTGCGTGCAGAACATCGTTCATAGAGCCGTCGACAGCAGCCTTGATGTCCTCGGCCTGAATGTCGCGGCCGTTGGCCTTTTCCAGCATTGTATTCAGCACCTGAATACGCCTGATGCTGGAAGGACGGCTTTTGGCGCGGCGATCAGGTCCCAAATAGTCGCTGGTGACCACGAAGGCTTGGCGGTTCACCGTTACGCGACGCAGGCGTTGCAGAAGTTGGTCTTCCTTCACCGGCTTCAGGATGATGTCATCCGTGCCGGCTTGCATTGTTTTTTTAACCGCGGCGACCTGATCAGGCTCGACTAGCGTGGTAATCATCAAGAACGGATTGGTGCCCAGCTTGCTGTGACGGATATCGCGGATAAATCCGAAAATACCGGGGTCCAGGTGCGCCCCAATGATGAGAAGGTCAGGCGTATTGGCTTCAACGGCTTCGTGCAGCTCACTCAGTTTGGTAAACGTCGTGGTATTTTTGACCCCCGCTTGTTGCAGGATCGCGGCAACGGAAAGAGCGGCCACCTCGGAGTGTTCAGCAACGAACGCGATCACCCGCTCCATGTTCTTCGGATCGAGATTGATCGCCGCGGGCACAACGCTTGCGGGTTTCCCGCCAAGTGCTTGTGCGGCAGCTGGGCCCGCGGCAACGTTGCCGTGGCCAGCCGGCCCAGATCCAGGTGGACGTTGTGACGCCATGCGCTCCATTCAGCCCCACGCGGAGCTGCTTTCATGCGTGGCCAGGTTCAAGCCCGGCTTTTTTGTCAGTCCGTTATGGGCAGTCGCGGCGGGCTTTGTAAAGTCTCTGCACAAATCGGTCGGCCCGCCCGGCACCCCTGCCCTAGCTGCGAACAGGATTGCGGACATCCTCTTGCATATCGTTCGCATTCGAAAGCAAACTTAGCGCGTATCGCCAGTAGAGGCGCATGACCGGGGAGTATTGAACATGGTTTTGGGCCGCCGCGGATTTATCTCGACATCATTTGCATCGTTGGCCGTCACAAATATTTCGCACGCGGCCGGATCAGCGCAGCAATTCAAAAACCTGCCTGGACCGTTTGGGGTCAAAACCGCCAATCCGGTTGTGATGCGAATGGAGGCCCAGAATAAAGACCTTCAACTCCGAGTTACGGTCCCGGATGGCCCTGGTCCCTTCCCCGTGATGGTGTTTTCCCACGGCGCGTTGTC
>JAEUKL010000021.1 GCA_016793005.1 Rhodospirillaceae bacterium
TGTTCAGTCAACCACCCGTGAGCGTGGTGGGATTGTCCGAAGAAGACGCGCGCAAGAACCACGATGTGGCGATTTTTCGTACCTCGTTCCGCGCCATGGCGCATACGTTGTCTGGCCGCGATCAGCGTACGTTAATGAAAATAGTCGTTGATAAAAAAACAGATAGAGTTCTGGGCTGCCACATGGTCGGCGATGACGCACCCGAGATTATCCAAGGTTTGGCGGTGGCGTTGAAGTGCGGTGCCACCAAGGCGCAGTTTGATGCCACGGTCGGCATTCATCCCACGGCGGCGGAAGAGTTCGTTACCATGCGTGACCCCGTAGCCTTGCCCACGCCCGGCGGTGAAAAACGCTAGCACGGATGCCGAACCATCCTGATTTAGCGCTTAAGTCTGGGATTTATGCGCCTTAAAGTCGGGGCTGGTTGCGAAGGATAACGCGTGCCCCATACCCCTGACCACGTTTCTATTCCGCTTGCGCATTCGGTGCTGGATGCCGACGGCTTGGCGCGTGAACTGGGGTCGCGCTATGCGTTCGACGGTGCGCCTGCGTGTCAGCTTCTCTATCGCGGCATGAACGACATCTACATCGTGCACGATAACGCGCGACGTTATGCGCTAAGGGCTTGGCGCACAGGTTGGCGGTCGCTGGACAACGTGACGTATGAGCTGGAGTTCCTGGATTTTCTGCAATCCAAGGGCTTGCCGGTCTCACCGTCCATCAAAGCCAAAAACGGCGCGCCGTTTTTTGTGGCTGATGCGCCGGAAGGCCCGCGAGCCTTGGCGCTGTTTACCTGGGCTGATGGGCACAAGTTGGGCTCCGCACCAGATGTGGAAAGTTGCCACAAGATCGGTGCGATGTTCGCCAAGCTGCACATCGTGGGGCAGGACTTCAAACCGAGTATTCCACGCATCACTAATCCCGCCTCGGCCTTTGTGAAAAATCTGCCCGCGCTGAGAAAACTGGTGTTTGATCGCCCGGCCGACTTCGCCGTCTATGAACGCATCGCGCCCGCGCTGGAAAAAGCCGTGCTGGCCGCCGAAGATGTTCTGCCCTTTGGTCCCAACCACGGTGATTTCCATTTCAACAACGTGCACGTCCATGCAAACGGCGACTTCACGCTGTTGGACTTCGACAACGCGGGAGAGGATGTGTTCATCCAGGATATTGCCTGCTACGTCTGGGCCAATGGCTACGGAAATTACGATCCGAAATACGCCGATGCATTCATTGCGGGCTACAACAGCGTGCGCCCGCTTTCGCAAGCCGAAACGGACTCACTCGATCTGTTTTTGCTGGCCAAGGAGTTTCGCCTCCTCAGTGGTTTTTCCACGCACGTGAATGCCATTGGTCATGCGCCGTTGCGCTTCCGCAGCCTGGAATGGTTCGCAACCTCGCTCCGCACCCGCGCGGAAAAGCTTGGCCTGATCTAAAAGTGTCCTGATCTAAAAACTTGATCTAAACTCGCGGCCATGGATGTTGTTTTTGTCATGGTGCTGCTGGGGGCAGCCGCCGCCGGTTTTGCGCAAGGCCTCTCGGGCTTTGCATTCGCAATGATCTCCATGTCGTTCTGGGCCTGGGTGCTGGAGCCACAGACATCGGCCGTCTTGGTGGTGGTCTGCTCGCTCATCGGCCAGCTTATGACCATAAAGACCGCGCGGGCCGGGTTTGACTGGCGGCGCATCATGCCCTTTCTGATGGGCGGGGTTATGGGCGTGCCCATCGGCGCGCTCATCATTCTGCCCTGGATCGACCAGAGCATCTTTCGCGTCGTGCTGGGGGCGTTTCTGTTGTTCTGGTCGGGGTCCATGCTGTTCATCGGCCCGTCATTCCGCATTAAAACCCAAAACCACACGCTGGACGGCGGCATCGGCATCGTCGGCGGCATCATGGGCGGGTTGGGCGGTCTTGCGGGCGCCATCCCAACCCTGTGGTGCTCGGTGAAGCGTTGGGACAAATCAGCCCAGCGCGCCGTCATTCAAAGCTTCAATCTCTCCATGCATATCGTCACGCTGACGACCTACATCCTCAGCGGGCTGCTGACGGCCGAAACAACCAAATGGCTGGTGGTGGCCGTGCCTGCCATGCTGATCCCGTCCATGATTGGCAACCGGCTGTATGCCAAAATCAGCGACGCTGCCTTTCGCCGGCTGGTCCTGGTGCTGCTGTTCCTGTCGGGGGTTTTATTGCTGGGGACCACACTGCCGCGGGTTCTGTAAGGCCCTGGCCACGCGGCTTGCGGATGCCATATTTGGCCGCAATGCAGGCTTTTCGCACGCTTTTGGGCGGTATTTGCGGGCTTTTAGGGCCGCATAAGGCCAAAAAGCAGGGAAAATTAATACCCTAGGGGTTATGCTCAAGCTGAGCCGGGGTGCTGGCAATTCGTCCCCCCGAGGGTTATATCAGCCCCCTTGTTGTTTGGCCCCGAAATGGGCCTGTTTTCAGAGGTTACCCCCTCAGAGGTTAAGATGGCTACGGCGACAAAGTGGAACCGCGACAGTTGGCGCAACCGCCCCATCCAGCAGGTGCCGGAGTATCCGGACAAAGCTGCGTTGGAGGCTGCTGAGGCGACCCTTCGCCATTACCCGCCGCTGGTGTTTGCCGGCGAAGCCCGCCGTTTGAAAGCCAACCTGGCCAATGTAGCGGCCGGCAATGCGTTCCTGCTGCAAGGCGGGGACTGCGCCGAAAGCTTTGCCGAATTCCACCCGGACAATATCCGCGACACGTTCCGCGTGCTGTTGCAAATGGCCGTGGTGATGACCTACGGCGCTGCTATGCCCATCGTGAAAGTCAGCCGCATGGCTGGTCAGTTCGCCAAGCCGCGTTCGGCCCCGACCGAAACCATTGATGGCGTTGAACTGCCGTCGTACCGCGGCGACATCATCAACGGCATGGAGTTCACGCCCGAAGCGCGCAACCCCGATCCGGCGCGCATGGTGCAGGCTTACAACCAATCGGCCGCTACGCTGAACCTGCTGCGCGCTTTCGCGCAAGGGGGCTATGCCGACCTGCACAAGGTGCACCAGTGGACGCTGGGCTTCGTGAAAGACGAAGTGCAGATTGAAAAGTATCGCCGTTTCGCCGATCGGATTCAGGAAACGCTGGCCTTCATGGAAGCCTGCGGCCTGACCGGCGAAACCGTGCCGCAAATTCGTGAGACGGAACTCTACACGTCGCACGAAGCCCTGCTGCTGCCGTACGAAGAAGCGCTGACGCGCATCGATTCCACAACCGGCCAATGGTACGCCTGCTCGGCGCACATGGTCTGGATCGGTGAGCGCACGCGTCAACTGGATGGCGCGCACATTGAATACTTCAAGGGCATCAACAATCCCATCGGCATCAAGATCGGCCCGACCGTGAAGCCGGACGATCTGATGAAACTGTGCGATGTGCTGAACCCGAACAACGAAGCGGGCCGCCTTACGCTCATCAGCCGCATGGGCGCAGAGAAAGTTGCCGCCAACCTGCCGGAACTGGTGCGGGCCGTGAAACGCGAAGGCCGTAACGTCGTGTGGGTCTGCGACCCCATGCACGCCAATACGGTGAAGAGTGCGACGGGCTACAAAACCCGCGTGTTCGACAGCATCCTAGCCGAGGTGAAAGCGTTCTTCGCCGTGCACAGTGCCGAAAGCACGCATGCCGGTGGTGTGCACTTTGAACTGACGGGCAAGGACGTGACGGAATGCGTTGGCGGTACGCAAGGTGTGACTGAAGCGCGCCTGGGCGACCGGTACCACACGCATTGCGATCCGCGTTTGAATGCCAGCCAAGCGTTGGAACTGGCCTTCCTGATTGCCGAGATGCTGAAAGACGAGCGCGCCCGCACCTTGCAGTCGCGCAAAAATCAGGCTGTCGCGGCGCAATAACTTTTTAGAACCGCGAGGGGTTCACCTCTCGCGGTTTATTCTTCCTTTGGCCGCCTGTTCATGACCGCCACGTTCACCATTGCCTTGGCCCAGATCGATCCCACGGTCGGCGATATCGCCGGCAACGTGGCGTTGATCCGTGCGGCGCGCGCCGAAGCGGCCAAAGCCAAAGCGGATTTGGTGGTGTTCCCTGAACTGTCGGTCGTAGGCTATCCGCCGGAAGACCTGATCTACCGCTCGGCCTTTCTGGATGCCGCGCAGAAGGCTGTAAACGAACTGGCCAAGGATACAGCGGATGGCGGCCCGGCGCTGATTGTCGGCGCCCCCTGGCGCGGTGACGGGAAAGACGACGGCAAAACTTTCAACGCGGCGCTGGTGCTGGATGGCGGGGCGATTTCGGCCATTCGCTTTAAGCATCATCTGCCCAACTACGGCGTGTTCGACGAAAAGCGCGTGTTTGATTCCGGGCCCGCACCGGGCCCTGTGGTCGTGCGCGGGTTTCGTCTAGGCCTGATGGTCTGCGAAGACATGTGGTTCGAGGATATCGCCGAAACATTGGTGGAATCGGGTGCTGAAATCCTGATCGTCCCCAATGGCTCGCCGTTTGATGTGGAAAAACCCGACGTGCGCTTGAACCACGCCGTTGCACGGGTAACGGAAACGCTGCTGCCGCTGATCTATGTGAACCAAGTTTGCGGCCAGGATGATTTGGTATTCGACGGCGCATCATTTGTGCTGAATGCGGACCGTTCGCTGGCCGTGCAAATGGCGTCGTGGACGCCTGAACTGGCCATCACCACATGGACCCGCGCGGCTGATGAAACATTGGTTTGCACGAAGCAAAACCTCACGCCGCCACTCAGCAAAATGGAAAGCATCTATCAGGCGTTGATGCTGGGCCTGGGCGATTACGTGCGCAAAAACAAATTCCCTGGCGTGGTGCTGGGCCTGTCGGGCGGCATCGATAGCGCGCTGGCTGCGGCTGTGGCCGCCGATGCCTTGGGCCCCGACAAGGTCCACTGCGTGATGATGCCGTCGCCTTATACATCTCAAGAAAGCCTAGATGATGCGGAGGCGGTCGCGAAATATCTGGGTGTAAAGCTCGATACGATCTCCATCGGTCCGGCTATGGCCGCCTACGATACGATGCTGAAGGATCTGTTTGCGGGCACGCAAGCCAACATTACCGAAGAGAACCTGCAAAGCCGCGCGCGCGGTATGGCGCTGATGGCCTTGTCGAACAAGTTCGGCAAAATGGTGCTCTCGACCGGCAATAAAAGCGAAATGTCCACCGGCTACGCGACGCTGTACGGCGATATGTGCGGCGGCTATGCGGTGCTGAAAGACGTTTACAAAACCACGGTGTTCGAACTGTGCAAGTGGCGCAATGCAAACAAGCCGCAAGGTGCATTGGGGCCTGCGGGTAAAGTGATGCCCGAGAACGTCATCACCAAGCCGCCGACGGCCGAGTTGAAACCAAATCAAAAAGACCAGGACACGCTGCCGCCGTATGAGGTTCTCGATGCCATCCTGCATGGCCTGATCGAGGATGCGGCGGGTGTTGATGCCATTACGGCGCGCGGCTTCGAGGCCGCTACCGTAAAGCGCGTTTACAAAATGCTGAAAACCGCCGAGTACAAACGCCGCCAGGCGCCGCCCGGCGTGAAGATCACCCATCTCGCATTCGGGCGCGATTACCGCTACCCGATCACCAATGGCTTTCAAGACGACGGCCATCAGGATACTCGCCTTCAAGAAAACGGAGTTCCTCGTTGACACCGACGTTTCGTTTCGCCCCCAGCCCGACGGGCTTTTTGCATATCGGCAACGCGCGACCGGCTGTGATCAACTGGCTGTTTGCGCAAAAGCTGGGCGGCAAATTCATTCTGCGCATCGACGACACCGACTTCGCGCGCTCGAAGCCTGAGTTCACCGCTGCCATCGAACGCGATCTCGCGTGGCTGGGGCTGACGTGGGATGCGGAAGAGTTTCAGTCCAAGCGTATTCAGCGTTATGTGGATGCTGCCGAGCAGTTGAAGAAGCTCGACCGCTTGTATGCGTGCTATGAAACCGCCGACGAACTGGAAATGAAGCGCAAACTCCAGTTAAAGGCCGGCAAGCCGCCGCTGTACAAGCGCGCCGACCAAAAACTCACCGATGCCGACAAAGCCAAGTACGACGCCGAAGGCCGCAAACCGCACTGGCGCTTTGTCATCGAGCCGGGCGAGATCGCCTGGGATGACGCTGTGCGCGGAGCTTGCGTTTATCACGGTGAAAGTCTCACCGATCCGGTGCTGATCCGCGAAGATGGCACGTTCCTCTACATGATGCCGTCGGTGGTGGATGACGTCGATATGGGCATGACCCACATCGTGCGCGGCGAAGACCACGTGACTAACACCGCTATTCAGATGCAGATTTGGAAAGCGCTGTCCTCGGCCCCCGTGCCGCAGTTCGCGCATTTGCCGTTGCTGGTGGACGCGGCGGGGAAGGGGCTCTCGAAGCGCATGGGCTCGCTCTCGTTGCAAGATATGCGCGAAAGTGGCGTGGAACCCATGTCGATCACCAGCTTGGTTGCTAAGCTGGGTTCGTCGGACGCCATCGAAGCGCGCGCCGATATGAAGCAATTGATCGCCGAGTTCGATATCTCACACTATGGCCGCGCCACTCCTAAATTTGATCCGGCGGAACTGGAACTGCTCAACGCCAAGGTGCTGCACGAAACACCCTACGCGGTTGCCAAGCCGCGCCTTGAAAAACTGGGCCTGGATGCTGGCCTGCTCGCCAAACATGGCGAAGCGTTCTGGGGGGCCGTGCGCGGTAACCTGCAAAAGTTTGCTGACGCGGCAAACTGGTGGGACATCTGCTTCTCATCACACGCGCCCGTGATCGAAGAGAAAGAGTTCATCGCCCAAGCCACACCGCTGTTGCCCGAAGGCATGTGGGATGAAAGCACTTGGGGTGCTTGGACCGAGAAGGTGAAGGCCGCCTCAGGCCGCAAAGGCAAAACCTTGTTCCTGCCTTTACGTCTCGCTTTGACCGGCTTACCGCACGGCCCCGAGTTGAAGCTGTTGCTTCCGCTGATCGGCCGCGACCGTGCGCTCAAACGTCTGAACGGCGAGACGGCTTAACTCGCGCTCTTTCGCAGGCCTACCACCCACATCACCACGCCTGTGATGAACAGCACCGGGAAGCAAATTCCGGCGGCGAACATGATGATGCGGCCTAAAAGCCCCGCAATCGCGCCCGAGTGAATGTTAGCGGCGAATTCAGTTTTATAGATCGAGGCAAGCGTGAACGGTGTCGGACGTTGCGCACGGATGATACGCCCGCCCGTCAGCGGCAGGATGATGTTGCTTTGTTTCTCGACGCCTGTCGTGCCCTCGGGCCAGAAGCGCACCATGTAAATGCCGCGCGGGCCGTCCTGTCGCAGGATGAAGCCCACGTACTGGCCCGGTGCTTCCTTGCCAGCAAATTCCGCAGCCGTTTGCCATGACAAGGGTTGTGACGGCGCTTCCGGCTGTGCTGCTTCTCGCGGTGGGCCTTCACGGGGAGGTCCGCTTGGTTTTTCGCCACTCGGTCTTTGCTGTTGTTGGGGTTGCGGCCCGCCATCGGTTGAGCCCATCCACACCAGCGGAGGCACGGTCACCGATGCGATGATGAAGAATACCGCAGGCCAGATGCCCATCACGTTGTGCCATTCGCGCATGGCGCGTTTTGTCTCCGTCGCGCCGCTAATGGTGACGGCGCGTTTTAAGCCACCTTTGGCGGGCCACCACAGCACAACGCCCGCGATAAAGAAGGCCACGCACACAAACGACAGCACGCCGACAAAATTATTTCCAATCGGTTCGCCCAGCACCAAGTCGCCGTGAATGCGCCGGATCAGTGCGACAGCCGTCAGGCCTGAACGCTCGCCCAAAACGTCCAATGTGTACGGGTTCACGAACACCTGTTTTTCGGCTTTGGACGTATCACGCAGCACGACCTTGTAGGACTCGTCGGGCGCATCGCTGCGGCGCTGGAAATAGTAGGGCGTAAAGCCGGGGTGTTTGTCGGCGGCGGCTTGAACGATCTCATCGAAGCTTTTGGCTTCGCCTTGCGGGATCACACGCAACAAGTCTGGGTTCAGCGCGGTATCCAGTTCGTGCTCGAACACCAGCAGCGCACCCGACAGACCGATGATGGCGATGATGAGCCCCAAGATGAGCCCACACCAACGGTGAAACGTCAGCCAGCCTTTGCGGAATTTGATGACCATGCGCGTTTTCCCCCACTCGTTCCGATCATGGCGCGGATGATGCGGCTAGCTTTGCGCACCTCGCGTGTTTTAAGCAAGCGGCAGGTGGCGTATTTCCACAGACATTGAT
>JAEUKL010000093.1 GCA_016793005.1 Rhodospirillaceae bacterium
ATCAATGCCATAACCGCCTGTGCCGGTGGTGCGGATGGTGCCGTTGTTGGTGATGGTGTTGTTGTCCTCTACAACGATGCCCACGCCATCAGCGCCTGTGGTGCTGATTAAAGCGCCCAGCGCATTCACCAAGCGCCCGGAACTCACGCCGACGATGCCCGCGCTGGTGGCGTTGACGGTCCGGATGATGCCGCGGTTGGTGATGTCGAAGGTGCTGCCGGTCAGGATGGCGAAGGCGACTTCTGAGTCGGTGCTGATGGTGCCGTCGTTGGTGAGGACGAGGCCATTGCCGGTGTCGATGCCCAGCCCGCAGTTGCCGCGCCCCAAGATTTGCCCAGCGTTCGAGATGCGCGCATTGGTGCCCAGCCGCACAGCCGCGCGGAAGGCGGGGCAAAAGGTGCTGGGATTGCCGTCATAAACACTTTGGACAAAGCTGCCGGTCAGCGCGTTGAGGGTCAGGGTATTGCCGCCCGAGAAACCGTCGTCGTCGGTGCCGTCGCAGGTGACCGTACTGCCGGCGAGAACACAGGCTGCATCGGCTGTCTTGGGCGCGGCCGTTAATCCAACCGCCAAAGCCAGCGCACTGCCGCCCAGCCACAAAGATGCCCGAACCGTCATAACTGCCCCCTCACAAGCTCACCTTAGCGACCGTAAATCATGGCCGGCCCAACTGACAACGGGCGCAGGCCGGTGTTTGTTGCCACCGGGCGCGCTCAGCCACCAGGAAGGGCGTTTTGGGGCAAAATCCGGGGCAGCGCCGCGGTAGCCTTTCCGACGGTCGACAGGCCACCGCCGCCCGTGTAAAAGCCGCGCTAGACTGCATTTTCCAGCGAGCAAGCACCCATGGCGGCGTACCAGTACATCTACGTGATGAAAGGTCTCGGCAAGACTTTCCCGGGCGGAAAGGAAGTCTTGAAGGACATCTGGCTGTCGTTCCTGCCGGGCGCCAAAATCGGTGTTCTAGGCGTCAACGGGTCGGGTAAATCCACCCTGATGAAGATCATGGCGGGCCAAGACACCAATTTCACGGGTGAAGCCTGGGCCGCCGAAGGCGTGCGCGTGGGGTACCTGTCGCAAGAGCCGCAGTTGGACCCCACTAAGACCGCCCTTGAAAACGTCATGGATGGCGTCGGCGAAGTGAAAGGCCTGCTGGACCGCTTTGAAGCCGTCAGTGCCCGCTTTGCCGAAGAACTCTCCGAAGATGACATGAACGCCGTCATCGCCGAGCAGGCGGAACTGCAAGAAAAGATCGACGCCGTGAACGGCTGGGATTTGCAGCGTAACGTCGAGATCGCCATGGATGCACTACGTTGCCCGCCGGGCGACGCGGACGTGACCAAGCTTTCAGGCGGTGAACGCCGCCGCGTGGCTTTGTGCCGTTTGCTGCTGTCCAAGCCCGACATGCTGCTGCTCGACGAACCGACCAACCACTTGGATGCGGAATCCGTCGGTTGGCTGGAAAAGTTCCTGGAAGAATATCCGGGCACCGTCGTGGCCGTAACCCACGACCGCTATTTCCTCGACAACGTCACAAGCTGGATTCTGGAACTCGACCGCGGCAAGGGCATCCCATACGAAGGCAACTACACCGGCTGGCTGAAGCAAAAACAAAAGCGTATGCAGCAGGAAGAGCGCGAAGAAGTGGCGCGCGCCCGGACCATCGAACGCGAATTGGAATGGATGGGCCAAAGCCCGCAGGCGCGCCGCACCAAAAGCAAAGCGCGTATCGCGGCGTTCAATAATCTCGTGGCGGAAGCCGCCGATAAAGCGCCCGAAACCGCGCAGATTATTATTCCCGTCGCCGAACGTTTGGGCGGCACCGTGATCGAGTTCAACGGGCTGACGAAGGGCTTTGGAGACAAGCTCTTGATCGATAATCTCACCTTCAATCTGCCGCCGGGCGGCATTGTCGGCGTGATCGGCCCCAACGGCGCGGGGAAGTCGACGCTGTTCCGCATGATTACCGGCCAGGACAAACCCGACAGCGGCACCATTAAAATCGGTGAAACCGTGCACTTGGGCTACGTCGATCAAAGCCGCGACAGCCTGAAAGACACGGCCACAGTTTGGGAAGAAATTTCCGACGGCAATGACGACATCATGCTGGGCAAGTTCAAGACCCCCAGCCGGGCCTATGTGGGCCGCTTCAACTTCCGGGGCGCAGACCAGCAAAAGAAAGTCGGCCAGCTTTCGGGCGGTGAGCGCAACCGCGTGCATTTGGCCAAGATGCTGAAAACGGGTGCGAACGTTATTCTGCTCGACGAACCGACCAACGATTTGGACGTTGATACACTGCGCGCGCTGGAATTAGCATTGCTCGACTTCGCCGGCTGCGCGGTGGTGATCTCGCACGACCGTTGGTTCCTGAACCGCATTGCGACGCACATTCTCGCCTTTGAAGGCGAGAGCCATGTGGAGTGGTTCGAAGGCAACTACGATGACTACGAAGCCGATAAGAAACGCCGCCTGGGTGAAGATGCCGCCCAGCCGCACCGCATCAAGTACAAGCCCATTTCGCGCTAACTCTGATTGTCATTCCCGCGAAAGCGGGAATCCATTTTTTCAACGTGCTGAATGAGAAGATGGACCCCCGCATGCGCGGGGGTGACGTATAGAGAAAATTTAGCAGGCGTTGCCGAACTTAAATTCAGCGCAATAAAAAAGCCCGCTCGGTCTGAGCGGGCTTTTTTGTTTGAAGTTTTATCAGAGCGCATGACCCTGAAACTAAAAACCCTCTCCCACTGGGAGAGGGTAGGGTGAGGGCGAGTGGTTTCTTTGGGTTTCGGTGAGGCTGCTAACGAACGCACCCTCACCCTCGCTTCGCTCGACCTCTCCCAAGGGAGAGGTTCAATTTATTAGCCGACCTTTGCCTTCAAATCGGTGACTTGCTTTTCCATCTGTGCAATCAGGCCGCCGACGCCGCCGTTCTGCTGGATGATGGTCGCGTATTCCTGGCGATAGGTGATGGCCATGCTGACGCCCTCGATGATCACATCGACGATACGGTTGCCGCCATCGCGTTTGCGCAAGCGCCACTGCACAACAAAGTTGCCGCCCTCGTTGCCGAGGATGGTCGAGTTCACGACCGAGCCTTCATCGCCGTCGGCAGCGCTGTCATTCACTTTCAGCGACTGGCCCTTGTATTCACCAAAGCGGCGCGACCAGGTGTAGACAATCACGTCTTCAAACAGCGGGTTGAACTTGTTGTTCTCGTCCGGTGTCGCGGTGCGCGCGGCGCGGCCCAGCACAAAGCGGCCAATGGCGGGGATATCGAAGTAGTCCCGGAACAGCACCCGGAACTTCTCGGTCTTTTCCTTCTGTGAGCTGGGTGCCGTCAGAATTTCGCTGATGCCGACTTGCGCAAATTTCTCAACGAAGGATTTAGGGTCGTTACGCCAATCTTGGGCGCGGGCGAATGCGGGCAGGCCGGCACACGCGCCCAGGGTCAGCGACGCAGCGGTAAAGTCACGGCGAGAGATCATCGGTATTCGATCCTTAGAGCCAGATGGCTCTTAAAGAGGAAACAGCAGAAGCGGTTTTATTTCTTTGCAGGGGCAGCGAACGGATCGCCGTCCTCGGTGGACATGGACGGCAACGGGGCCGCCGCGCCATTGCGGACTTCCTTCGCGCGGTTCTGCTGATAGGCCGCACGCAAGGAGGCGTAGTAGTCGATGGACGACGCTTTAAGCTCGTCCGTAACAGGCATGGTGTCGGCTTTGATGTCGATCAAGAGCGTGCCGAAATAGGCCCACTGCACCCAGCCCGGATTGTCGGCATACGAGTACCAGGTGACCGGATCAAAAGCGAAGTTGTCGACCGCGAGGCCGAAGCCGTCACGCACGCTGGTGGGGCCGATAATGGGCAGGTACAGGTATGAGCCGCTGTCCACGCCCCAGACGGCGAGCGTTTGGCCGAAATCTTCGTAGTGGTACGGCACGCCCAAATCGGTCGCCGGATCGCCCAGGCCGCCGATGCCGACGGTGGTATTGATCAGGAAGCGGCCCATGGTTTCGCCGGCGTGGTTCATATCGCCTTGCAGGACGTCGTTGGCGAATGTGATGGGCGAGCGCAGGTTGCGCAGGAAGTTGGTGACGCCGCGACGTGCGAAGCCGGGCACCACTTTGCGGTAGGTCCAAGCCACCGGGCGGACGACCACGGCATCCAGACCCTGGTCGACTTTGAACATCGCGCGATTAAAGGGTTCCAAATGGTCGTTGGTTTCCGCCACGTCGGCGGCGGCCTCGGGCGTTTTTGTGCTGGCGCACGCGCTCAAGCCCAGAGCCAGGGCGGCGGCGGCGATCATAGTGGCAAGGGGGCGGGGCGTGGACGGTAACATCATAAAGCTCATAATAAACCAACGCGAAACAACACTCTAGCACCGGGCCAACGCCGGATGGCTACCACAGCAGCCTCTGGAACACTATACAAGAAAGTGTCAGGAGTATGACGTGCCCGGAGGCACTTGTGCTAGGGCACTCCGGGTCAGAAAACCTTAGGCTAGCAGCCATAAATGCGGCACAAGGGGCTCTGGGGCGCTGGCAAGGCATGCCCAGTGCGTTGGTTGGTCTGTGGGCTCATCGTTGTCGTATGCGCCATTGCCCTATTTAAAGTACGCGAATCGTTTTTCAGGTCTGTCTGCGTTTTAGGTCTAGCTGCTATGTCACCGCCACCGCTGTCCGCTGCCGAACTGGCCTCCGGCCAAAAGATTGGGGCTCAAAACCAACCGGATACGCCTATCCGAGTCTCGTTCGAGTTTTTCCCGCCCAAAACGCCGGCGATGTACGAACAACTCTGGGCGTCCATCGAGCGCTTGGCGCCGCTGCAGCCCAATTTCGTGTCCGTGACGTATGGCGCCGGCGGTTCGACGCGCGAGCGCACCCATGAGGTTGTGGACCGCATCCAGCGCGAGAAGGGCTTGAAAGCTGCCGCCCACCTGACATGCGTTGCTGCCACCAGCGACGAAGTGAACGAGGTGGCGCGCCGCTACTGGGCCTCGGGGATCCGACACATTGTTGCCTTGCGCGGCGATCCGCCGGACGGTGCTGCAACCTACACACCCCATCCGGGCGGGTATGCGTTCGCGGCCGACCTTGTGGCGGGCTTGAAAAAAGTAGCCGACTTCGAAATTTCCGTGGCCGCAAACCCTGAAGGCCATCCCGAAGCGCCCACCAAGGCCGCTGACATCGACAATTTAAAACGCAAGATCGACGCTGGCGCATCGCGCGCGATCACTCAGTTTTTCTTTGATGTCGATGTCTATCGCCGCTTCCGCGATCAGGCCACCAAAGCGGGCATCAATGTGCCGATCCTGCCTGGCATCATGCCTGTCACGAACTTTGCTTCTGCCGCCAGGATGGCCGTAAAGGCTGGTGCGACCGTGCCGCAATGGCTGCATAAGTTATACGATGGTCTAGAGGACGATGTGGAAACGCGCCGTTTAGTGGCGGCCACGGTTGTGGCCGAGCAGGTGAAACTGTTGAAAGCCGATGGCGTGACCGATTTTCACTTCTACACGCTCAACCGCGCCGACCTGACGTATGCGATTTGCCATATTCTCGGGCTGCGCGCTCAGAAGTAAACTCAGCGGCAGCATGTTTCTGACAATCAGTTCCTAAAGTTCTTGGTGCTACCGACGATGGCCAAGCCTTCTTTCGAGCGTGAAAACAGTGCCGCCGATGCGGCCTTACGCATTATCCGGACTATCGCCACCAAGCCGGAACCCCTGAACTATGCGGTCTGGTATACGTACTGTTCAGGCGAGAGCCTGGATTTAAAAGCCGAACTGGACGGCTATTTCAAATCCAAGACGCCGATTACCACCGACATCAGCGAGGCGATGTTCGCCAAGTACATCGCGCCGGTGCTCGCCAGCATGGCCGATCAGGCGACGCGCCAAAAACTAGACGAAGCCAACGAGCGCCTGGCCAAAACCCTGAACTCGGTGATGGATCTTGTGGCCTCGGGCAGCCAGGGCACGGAAAGTTTTTCGAAGGCGCTCGATAAGTTCAAGGGCGAGGTACAGTCCTCGGTTGACCCGAAACTAGCCGGCGCCGTGGCGGCCATGATCACCGAGACCCAGAAAATCGCCAGCCTGAACACCGAACTGCGGACCAAGCTGAACTCGGCCTCGGGTGAAATTGACGCACTGAAGGGCGACCTCAGCGCCATCCGCAAGGAAGCTTATACCGACGGCTTGAGTGGTATTCCCAACCGCAAAGCCTTCAACAAAGAAATCGACGACTTGACCTTCGCGTTGAAGCAAAAAAGCGGTTACTTGTGCCTGTTCATGACCGACATCGACAAGTTCAAGTCGTTCAACGACACCCACGGCCATTTGGTCGGCGATCAGGTGATTAAGGTGGTGGCGAATATTCTGGCCAAGAATGTCCGCGATACCGATTTTGTGGCGCGGTACGGCGGCGAGGAATTTGCGGCGCTATTTCCCAATACCCGCCTGAAAGACGCCATCGCGGTCGCCGAAAAAGTGCGCCAGGCCGTGCGCGGTAAGGAAATCCAGAATCGCCGCACCGGCGAAAGTTTGGGCCAGATCACCATTTCCATCGGCGTGGCCGAGTATGCCATCGGCGAAAGCATTGATGACTTTATATCTCGCGCTGATTCGGCCCTGTACCTCGCCAAGCAAATGGGCCGTGATCGCGTGTGTTCGCAAAACGATTTGACGCGCTAGCCTTTTTGCGGGGCTTCCGCGTATAACCTAGCGCATGTCTTCCGATCCTTTTGACCTGTCCGGCGGCGATGACGCACCGCCGCTTCCCGATTTGGCCCCGGCTGCGGGCTCTACAGTCGCGCGTTCGGCTGGTCCTGGTGCTGCGCCCGTACGTCCGGCGGCACCCCGCCCGTTGCCGTGGCTGGAGAGCCTAAACCCCGAGCAGCGCGAGGCCGTGGAAACCACAGAAGGCCCGTTGCTGGTGCTCTCTGGCGCGGGCACGGGCAAGACCCGCGTGCTGACGTCGCGGCTGGGCTACATCCTGGCACGTAACCTCGCTAAGCCGTGGCAGGTGCTGGCCGTCACGTTCACCAACCGCGCGGCCCGTGAAATGCGCGAGCGTGTGGCGCATCTGGTGGGGCCTGTTTCAGAAGCCGTGTGGCTGGGCACCTTTCACGCATTATGTGTGCGCATCTTGCGCCGTCACGGCGAATTGTTGGGCCTGAAATCCAGCTTCACGATTCTCGATGCCGACGATCAGCTGCGCTTGTTGAAGCAACTGATGGAAGGCGAGAGCATCGACACGAAGAAATGGCCGGCCCAAGCTCTGATGGGCATGATCCAGCGCTGGAAAGACCGGGGGCTTACCCCCGACAAGGCCATGTACGAAGGCAGCACCGAGTTTGCGGGCGGCCGGGCCCTGGCCATGTACCGCAACTATCAGGATCGTTTGCGCTCACTCAACGCTGTGGACTTTGGTGATTTGCTGCTGTTGTGCCTGGATCTGTTCCAGAACCACAATCAGGTCCTCAGCGAATACCAAGAGCAGTTCCGTTATATTCTGGTGGATGAATACCAGGATACCAACGTCGCGCAGTATTTGTGGCTGCGGCTTTTAAGCCAGAAGCACCGCAACCTGTGTTGTGTGGGCGACGATGACCAGTCGATCTATTCCTGGCGCGGTGCGGAAGTGGGCAACATTCTGCGCTTCGAGAAAGATTTTCCCGACGCCAAGGTCGTGCGCCTAGAGCGTAACTACCGCTCGACGCCGACAATCTTAAAAGCTGCCTCGCACCTTATTAGTCACAATGAAGACCGCTTGGGCAAAACGTTGCGCACCGGCCATGAAGGCGATGTGGACGAGGGCGTGCCCATCAAAGTGCGCGGCGTGTGGGACGGTCAGGAGGAAGCGCGTTGGGTGGTTGATGAGATCGAAGGCCAGCAACGCAAAGGCCAGAAACTCAGCCACATGGCGATATTGGTGCGCGCCGGTTTTCAGATGCTGGAGTTTGAAGAGCGCCTGATTACCACCGGCATTCCGTACCGTGTTGTGGGCGGCCCGCGCTTTTACGAACGCCAGGAAATTCGCGACGCCATTGCCTATCTGCGCCTGGTGCAGCAACCCGATGACGACTTGGCGTTCGAGCGCATCGTCAATAAACCAAAGCGCGGCATTGGTGATTCAACGGTGCAGAAAATCCATGTGCTGGCGCGCGCGCAAAAAGTATCGCTGTTCGAAGCCACGCGCCGCATGATCGAGACCGATGAACTGCGTGCGGCGGCCCGCACCACACTGAAGGCCCTGACGCATGACTTTGAGCGTTGGCAAAGCTTAAAAGAAAATACCTCGCCCTCTGAGCTGGCGGCAATGATCCTGGATGAAAGCGGCTACACCGAGATGTGGCAGCAGGACAAATCCGCTGAAGCGCCGGGCCGTCTGGATAACTTGCGTGAATTTGTCTCAGGGTTGGAAGAATGGGACACCATTGCCGCCTTCCTGGAGCACGTCAGTCTGGTGATGGATAACGACGCCAACAAAAACGAAGACGGCGTGACGTTGATGACGCTGCACAGCGCCAAGGGGCTTGAGTTCGACGTGGTGTTCCTGCCGGGCTGGGAGGAAGAGATTTTCCCCAACCGCCGCGCGCTTGATGAAGGCGGGCAGGCGTCGTTGGAAGAAGAACGCCGGCTCGCGTATGTGGGTGTTACCCGCGCCCGCCAAAAGGTGTTTGTGTCGTTCGCGGCCAATCGCCGTGTCTACAACCAGTGGCAGGCCAGCCTGCCGTCGCGCTTTGTCGATGAATTGCCGCCTGATGCGGTTGAGCGTGAGGCCGATACGGGGCTTTACGGTTCAGCGTATGCCTCGGCGGGTGGTGGCGCATCCCCCGATAGTTGGAAGCAGCCGTGGTGGCGCGACAACCAGCGCAAGCGTGAGCAACTGACTGATGTGGACACAGACTGGGACGTTGAGCCGCGCCAGACTAACGGCACCTATAAAGTTGGCATGCGTGTGTTTCACCAGAAATTCGGCTACGGCATCGTCGAAGGCGTAGACGACACGAAGCTGGATATCAAATTCGAGACCTCGGGCCGCAAGAAGGTGATCGACAGCTTTATCGAACCCGCGACGAAGAAGTGAGTTTAAGTCGCAGCGATGTAGTTCAGCACCGCGCGGCCGATCATCGCCCACAGCGTTAGGGCCGAGATGATGTAAAGCGTGAAGCGCGCCATCACGCGATTGAAGGTGCAATGCACGACGCTATGCAGCGCGCGGAAAATCACGAATACCCACGCGGCTGCGACATAAATATCGTCGGTTTGATGCGTGACCCATAAATACAGCACTAGCGCATAAAACAGCACCGGCAGTTCAAACAGGTTCTTGAGGTTGTCCGACGGATTTGAAATGGCGGGCGGCGAAATACGCGCCAGCTCACCGGGCTTTTCCAGGTCGCGCGGGTTGACGTTGTTGCCTTTGATGAACCGGATGCGCCGGATGTACATGTACAGCCACACGACAAAGGTTAAGCCCATCATCGCCAGAAACGGCGCAAAGATCGTGGTCGGGGTCATGGCGGCTCCTGTGAAGGCTGGCACTTTCGGTACGTTACGCATGAAACCGAATGATGAAAATCCCAAAAGAAAAGCCCTGCTGTCCTAGGACAGCAGGGCGTATTTGGTTCAGCAGGCGCGGTTTGTTAAGCCGCTTTGATGTCCAGCAGGAACGTATCCACTTCCGAGCGCAGGGCGGTGGATTGCTTGGCCAATTCTTTGGCGGCCTCCAGCACTTGGGTCGAGACTTGGCCGGTTTCGCCGGCGGCTTGCGTGACGCTGACGATGTTCGACGAGACTTCTTTGGTGCCGGATGCGGCTTGCTCGACGTTTCGGGCGATTTCCTTGGTGGCGATACCTTGCTCTTCCACCGCCGACGCAATCATCGTCGAAATGCCGTTCACTTTTTCGATGGTTTCGAAGATGCGTTCGATGGCGGCCACCGATGACCGTGTGGCGTCCTGAATCCCGCTGATCTGGCCGCTGATTTCTTCGGTGGCCTTGGCGGTCTGCGTGGCGAGGTTCTTCACTTCGCTGGCGACCACCGCGAAGCCTTTGCCGGCTTCACCGGCACGGGCTGCCTCAATGGTGGCGTTCAACGCCAGCAAATTGGTTTGCTCGGCAATGTCGGTGATCAGCGCCACGACCTGGCCGATCTTGCTGGCGGTGGTATCAAGGCTGCGGACCAGGTTCTGCGTTTCGGTGGCCTCTTGCACGGCTTTGCCGACGATGCTCGTTGACTCGGCAACTTGGCGGCTAATTTCAGCGATGGAACTTGAAAGTTCCTCGGTTGCGGCCGCAACGGTTTGTACGTTGTTTGAGGCCTGTTCCGAGGCGGCAGCAACGGCGGTGGACTGCACGTTGGTCTCTTCGGCGGCGGCCTGCATGGTCTGGGCCGAGGCTTCCATCTGCTGGCTTGCCGAACTGACAGTGCTTAAAACCAGCTTGATTACATTGTCGAAGTTGGCGGTGCGCTGTGAAATCTTTTCCGCCCGCACTTCTTTGGCTTTGCGCTCGGCTTCCTGGGCGGCGACCATTTCGTCATTGCGGATCATGTTGTCTTTGAACACTTGAACAGCATCGGCCATCGCGCCAATTTCATTGGTCAGGCCCGTGCCGGGGATAACAATGGTTTTGTTGCCATCGGCGAGTGATTTCATTGCGCCGGTCATCGAAACGACCGGGCGGCTGATGGCGCGGCTGATAAGCATCGACGCGACGATGCCCATCACAATGGCGAGGACCGAAACGGTCATGGTTGTTGTGCTGACGGTCTGGATCGACGACGCAGCGCGCGGGCCAACCGTGTCTTGCACTTTCTTAGCGTCAGCCGATAACTCTTCAATGCGCGTGGCGATGGCCGGGCCGATCTTGTCCAAGCGCTCTTTTATAAGCGTCTCTTCTTCTTCGTGCGTTGTGACGACAAGCTGAAACGTGTCGGCGTATTCCTTTTCCAAAGTCGCGATGGACTTGCCGCCGTTCAAGCGCTCGGCGCGGGCAATGCCATCATTGATTTCGCGAAGTGCACGCTCGGCTTGTGTGTTGTTGCCCGAGCGTAAGTACTTCGCCACGTAAATGCGGCTGAGAAGAACTGAACGCAAGGCTTCGCCGGTTGCAACCGAATCGCCGGTGCGCAACAAGGCCGAGAGTTGCTTTTCAATTTCGGGCCCGATCTTGTCTAGATTGGCAGCCAAGTCGTCCTTCTTATGCTGCAGGGTGACAACCTGCTCGAACACGCCGCTGTAGGTGCTCAGGTCGTCACAAATCTGCTGTACGCCTTTCTTAGCGGTGTCCGACACCAAAACGCCCAAAGCCGTGACGCAGTCGTCAATAGCTTCCTTGATTTTGGCCTCAGCGGTTTTGGTGCTTTCGTCGGAACCCGAAATCAGGAAATTCTTCACGGCCATGCGGGCGGCCAACAGGTCGGATTCAATCGCGCCGAGGTTCACGGTCTG
>JAEUKL010000132.1 GCA_016793005.1 Rhodospirillaceae bacterium
GCTTCACGTCGGCGAAGCGGCGCGCGGTGTTCAGCCATTCGCGCTGCGCATCGCGGTCCAGCAGTACGGGCATCCGGTCGTGGATGTGCGCGATGGACTTCGCGGGCGAGCATGTGATGATGGTGAAGGTGCCGTTATCCATCAGGCCTGCGAACACGACACCGCGTTCTTTGGATAGTGTAATGCGGGTTTTGACTTTCTTCTCGCCTTCGGCGCGCCATTCAAAATACGCACTGGCCGGCACAACACAACGTTGCTGTAGAAGCGGTTTGAACGTGGGCTTTTGGTCCAGCGTTTCGGCGCGCGCATTGATGACGGGGCCGCGCTGCCACGACACATTGAACCCCCACGGCAGCCACGCCATCGCCCCACTGGGCAGAATGACGGGCGCCATGTCGGTGGGGCGCACTTCACCTTTGGGGAATTTGCGAAAGCGCTTAGCGTCGTCATCGGTGGGGGCAAGGCCCAGCGCAACGGCGGCAACATGGCTTTCAAAGTTGGGTAAAATCTCGTAGCGGGCGCACATTTCAGATTAAGAACATCTTACGCAGATCACGCGCCTTAGCTCATGCGACGGTTGGGATTGACTGCGCCGCGCATGCGGCGGGCCTTCAGGGTCAGCGCAATATTTTGCAGCAAAATATCGTCGTTCGGGCTGAAGGTCATGGCTTTGTAGTATTCAGCCAGGGCGCGGTCAAATTCGTTGCGATAGAAATAGATGTTGGCGCGGTTGTTGTAGAAGCTCCATTGGCGCGGGCGTAGCCCAATCGCCTTGTTGCAGGCTTCCATCGCGTCATCCAGGCGACCCGTGCGCATCAAGCCGATGCAGAGGTTGTTATAGGCCGCCGGCAGGTTTTGCGGCGCGAGTTCACCGGAGCGTAGCGCCTTTTCAGCCAGTTCAGCGCCTTTGCGCCATTGTTCGCGGCCCAGGGCATTCGCACTTTCATCCACAAGGCCGTTGCCGACCGAGAACGTCTGGGCATAGGCCGGGGCCGCAAGTGTGGCGGCTAGGCAAGCAAGGATGGCGAGGCGGTGGCGCATAGCAGTTCCCCCGAATGCTGGCGCAATCTTACCACCACGGGGCCCGTCCCGCCGAGACTGATTCCAGCGTTGCGCTGCGGTATTGCGGGTTAATCGGGCGCCCGAAGCTCGCCCTCGCTGATCAAGACCGCCGTTCCCCCGCAGCGCACGGCTGTGATCTGGCCGCCAGTCACGTCGGCTTCGGCGAAAATCGTACTGGGGCGGCCCATTTCAACCCCTTGCGTGATGATCCATCGGCCTGTTCCTGATTGCAGTTTTTGGTCGCGCACCAGCCAGCCCGTGACAGCACACGCGGCCGAGCCCGTGGCGGGGTCTTCTGCAACGCCTTCGCCGGGCCCAAACATGCGGGCATGAATTTTGTCAGGCGCTGTACGCGCGAAAATGTAGGTTTTGTTGGCGGGCGTGCCGCCCAAGAGTTTGCCCCACAGGTCCATGTTCAATCGTGCACGGGCGACGGCATCAACAGTGCGCAGCGGAATGCAGGTGAACCATGTGCCGCACGAGAGGCTCAACGCCGGCGTGCCTGCCTCGTCCACATCGTCTGGGTTCAGGTTCAGCATCGCTGCAAAGTCGCGTAAACCCGCCGCCGGTGCGGCAGTCGGCACTTTGGCGGTGGTGAAATCCACATAGGATGGTTGGCTGCCGTCCCACGTCACGCGTACCGGTACGGGACCAACATTTTCTTCTAACACAGTGCTGGTTTGTTCGGCTGCGCGCGGCAATTGGCCCATCGCCGCCAACACCCACGCCGTCCCAACAGTGGGGTGGCCGGCGAATTCCATTTCCACCGTGGGCGTGAAGATTTTCACGCGGTAAGCATGCTTGGGGTCATCAGGCGGAAGCACAAAGGTGGTTTCAGACAAATTGAACTCGTTGGCGATTTTCTGCATCTGCGC
>JAEUKL010000253.1 GCA_016793005.1 Rhodospirillaceae bacterium
GGGGTAGAGTAGGACACACGCCAAGGATCGTTCTGGAATGTCTGATTCGACAGTTAAGTTTATCACGCCGCCCAACAATCTCCGGAAAAAGCAGATTGATGCGGGCGTTGCTCTCAGCATCGACCCGAGTTTGGTTGGCGCCGCCGAGTCGAAGATCGGCGCGATGAAGGATGACTATCTGAAATGGGTCGGTGGCGACTTAGATCAGCTCAATGAGCTGTGCGAGTTGGCTGCGAAAGACAAACCCAATCGCGCGGCCCACATTGAAAATCTCTACAACAAGACAGTCGAGATCAAAGGTCAGGGCGGCAGCTTCAATTACCCGCTCATGACTCAGGTCGGCAGCCAGCTCTGCCGTTTCATCGAAATCCAGGGCAATGACCTGGACGATCCGCGCATGGATATCGTCAAGCTGCACGTGGAAACGCTGCGGCTGGTGATTGCGCAGAAGATGGAAGGCGATGGCGGCGGCATGGGCGCGAAGTTGGTGGCGGGCTTAGGTCTCGCCATCAAAAAAGTGACAGGCTAATTCGCCCGGCCAATCTTAATTAATCGGCGTCATGGCTTCCCAGCGGCGATAGCTTTCAACGCCGGCAATTACGATCCCATCAAAGCCTAAGTCGAGCAGGCCGCTGTAGGTTTTGCCGACGATGGCTTTCCAGGCCGGGTTCCAATACTCGACGTGGTATTTGCCGGGGTTGGTGCGGTCCAGCGCCATCAGCCACGATGGATTGCCCACCTGCCATTCGCGCTGCCAGTAGTACGCGTCGTCCGAAGCTTGCCCGATATCAATCCACGCCATGACCAAGCGGCGCGAGCCCAGCTTTTTGTACTTCAGGCTATTGACCTCGGCTTTTGTCAGCGCCTGGTTGCCGTTATAGAAACCGTCAATCACCACCACATCGTAGTTGGTGTTCTTCAGGGCCTGCAGCCACAAAAGTTTGCTGCCGAATTTGCGGTTGTTCAGGTTCACCAGCATGCTGCGTGCAGCATTCAGGTTTTCGACGCTGTAGGGGTTCTCGGGGTTCGGACGGGCCGGCGGAATATCGGCGAATTTCTTGTCCATCTCGGTATCGACGTGCGCGACGATGCGGTCCTTGCGCGCCATGTCGACCGCCTTCTGGGCGCGATCGGGCGGGCAGTGGTCGATGGACAGCGCCTTCAGGTTATCGCTGCGGGTAGCTTGCACGTCGGCCAGTGGTACGCGGATCGGCGCGCAATAAAAGCCGTCGAGAATGAAGCCGTTCACACGCTGCTGATAGCGGCGCATGGGATAGCCTAAGGGCAACTCGCCGTCAGCCGCTGTCGAGGGTTTGAAATCCTCAGGCCGGCGCAGTTCCGTCAAATCCACTTCGCGCTGCCCCCAGGTGAACAGATCAAAGCCGCCCACGGTCACGAGGGTGAACCCCGGAATGCGGCTGCGGGCATAGGTGCTCAGTTCCTCGACGATTTTGCGCATCTCGTCGCGGTAGTTGGGAATTTGGTTCAGCGGAATGTTCAGGATGATGTTGGTATCGCCCAGCAGTTCCTTGGTGCGATCCGGCATCTCCGGCGCCACGGTCTTGATCGATGTAATGTCGTCCTGCGGCTTCAGTTCCGGAATTTCTTCGGGCTCAAGCGCGTCTTCAGCTGCATCGCCGCCCTCCAGATTCACGCCGGGCGGTGGCCCGCGTGGACGCTGGTCGGGTTGGGCTAGGGCCGCCGTTGCACACAGCGACAGACCAAGCAGCAGAGCCGGAAAGAAAGGGGTACGTCGCATCACGGGCGTCTCGGGTTAAAGGCGTCTTGGTTTATAAGCGCTCGGCGACATAATCGGCGATGGCCAGGCTGGACGTTAAACCAGGCGATTCTATGCCATAAAGGGCGACAAATCCGTTAACGCCGGTGTCGGCCGGGAACTGGATCATGAAGTCCTTGGCAGCTTCGCCTTTGCCCTGGATTTTAGGCCGAATCCCGCTGTATCCGGGCCTTAAGGCGCCGTCCGGCAGGTCGGGCCAGTACTTGCGGATGGCCTCGTAGAAGCTGGCGGCGCGGCCTTCGTCGACGTCATAGTTAATTTTGTCGATCCACTCCACATCCGGCCCAAAACGGCCCTGGCCCGCCAGATCGAGGGTGTAGTGGACGCCCAAGCTATAAGCCCCCGGCAGCGGGTAGATTAAGCGCGAAAATGGCGCCTTGCCGGAAAGGTAGAAGTAATTGCCTTTGGCGTAGTGCTGCGGCGGGATTTGCGGGACAGGTAGGCCCATGATGCTGCGGCTGACGGTTTGCGCCGACAGCCCTGCGCAGTTGATCACGGTTTTGCATTTCAGCGACAAAGGTGCGGCGCCACCTGTGTGAATAATCACGCCGTCGTCGGTGACTTGGCCACCGATGACCGGGCTGTTGTAGGCAATCATGGCGCCGTGCGCTTCGGCATCGCCCAAGATTGCCAGCATGTACCCGTGGCTATCAATAATGCCCGTCAGCGGCGACAGCAGGGCCGCAGAGCACTTGAGGTTGGGTTCCAGCTTTGCCGCTTCGGGGCCGGTCAAGAACGTCATGTACACGCCGCTTTTGGCGGCATGATCTTGCAGCTTTTTCAGGGGTACTACTTCGTCTTCAGTGGCCGCGAACACCAGCTTTGTGGTGCGCTTATATGTGACGCCATAAGCATGGCAGAAGGCGTACATTTTATCGCGGCCTTCCACGCACAGACGTTCTTTCAGCGTGCCATGGGGATAATAAATCCCGGCGTGGATCACTTCGCTGTTGCGCGCACTGGTGACCGAGCCAAAGGCCTCTTCCGCCTCGACCAGCAGCACGTCGCGGCCCTTGCGGGCCATGGCGCGCGCCACCGCCAGCCCCACGACGCCGGCACCAATCACCACGCAGTCAGCAGATTCAATGGCGGCAGCTTCAACCCCGGACGACATTTGCCTCGGCCATAAAAAATATAGTGTGAAAATACGTGCTAATCTTTATCACACGCTTATCTTCACCACACAGTGTGAAGGCGGTTGCCCATCCGGTCAAGAATGCCGCGCAAGCTATGGGCCTCCGGTCTGCGGGTAACGGCGTGGCGGATGAATTGAAGTGAATACGGCTAAAATGACGTCTCTGAAGTCCTCTGGTCCAAAAGTGATTGTTTTCGGCAACGAGAAGGGGGGCACAGGCAAATCCACGCTCGCCATGCATGTGGCCGTGGCCTTGATGGTGCGGGGCTTAAAGGTTGCCACCATCGACCTCGATGCGGGCCAAGGCACCATGTCGCGTTATGTCGCCAACCGGCGCAGCTTTGCCGAACGAACGGGGCAGCGCGTCGCACAGCCTGAACATAGATCTATTTTGCCGGCGTCGTACCAGGATGGGGACGAAGCCGAACTGGCCAAGGCGCTGGGGGCTTTGTCCCACTGCGATGCCATTGTGATTGACACGCCAGGGTATGACTCGGTGCTGTCGCTGGCCGGTCTTTCCTATGCCGATATCATTGTGACGCCGTTGAACGACAGCCTGATTGATTTGGACGTGCTGGCGACCGTCGATCCCATCAAAAAAGTGATTGCTCGCCCCAGCCGCTTCTCAGAACGCGTGTGGAAAGCCAAACAAATGCGTGCGCGCCGCGACGGCGGCCAGATCGACTGGGTTGTTGTGCGCAACCGTTTGGGCCATCTGGATGCCCGCAACAAACGCTTGGTGGGCGAGCTCGTAGACCAACTGGCGCGACGCATCGGGTTCCGTGTCGCGCAAGGCATTGCCGAGCGCGTGATCTATCGCGAAATGTTCCTCGACGGCCTGACGGTGGAAGATTTGTCGGTGCTGAATGCGGGGGGTCATTTGGCCATGTCTCACGTGGCGGCACGGGCTGAAATCCGCACATTATTAGACGCTTTGGGTTTGTCCGATCAGGATGAAGCGCCTATATCCGATAGCGTAGACGCGGATCACAGCAACCCGACACATGCCGCCGCCTGATAAACCATCGGCAAATACACCAGCCCATCGCCCGGTCGGCGGTGGGGTTGCGGCTTTTCTGAAACAGGTTTCATCGTCACCGGTCCCGATTGTCACCGGCCAGCGCGGACGTTTGATCTTCGCCATGGATGCCACCGCCAGCCGCGCGCCCACGTGGCACCAAGCCATCAACATTCAATCCGAGATGTTCAAAGAAGCCGCCACGGTGGGCGGGCTTGATGTGCAGCTTGCATATTATCGCGGCATGATGGAGTTCGACACCAGCCCATGGATGGTCGATGCCGACAAGATGATCGCGCAGATGCGACGCGTGAGTTTTCTCAGCGGCCAAACACAGATCGAACGTATTCTTAGCCACGCCGGTGATGAAACACGCCGCAAGAAGGTGAATGCGGTGGTGTTTATCGGTGACGCCATGGAAGAAAGCGCCGACGCCCTTGAGGGCGTGGCGGGCAAGCTTGGCGTGTTGGGTGTGCCGGTCTTCATTTTTCACGAAGGCGGCGGTGAGCCCGCGGCATCGACGTTCAAGCGCATCGCCCAAGTGACCCGTGGGGCCTATGACACCTTCGATGCCAACAGTCCGCAGAAATTGCGCGATCTTCTCAAGGCTGTTGCTGTGTACGCGGCCGGTGGCGCGAAGGCGCTCGCGGATTTCAGTAAGCGCGCTGGTGGTGACGTGCTGCGCCTCACGTCACAGTTGGGCAAGTAGCCATGTTGCCAAG
>JAEUKL010000316.1 GCA_016793005.1 Rhodospirillaceae bacterium
TCCCAGCGGGTATGACCGACCGTGTTGCTACAGAGCTAGCGCCCGGCCTCTACACGTTCGGTAATTTCTCAGCGCGCAGCATCTTCGTGGTCGGCGACGACGGCGTGATTGCCACCGACCCTGTCAGCACAGACTTCGCCAAGGACATGCGCGCGGCCATTGCGAAAGTCACCGACAAGCCGGTGAAGTACGTGATCTACAGTCATCAGCATTGGGACCACATCAGCGGCGGCAAGATTTTTAAAGACGAAGGCGCGGTGTTCATCAGCCACCGCAACTGCGTGGCGCACTTCCGGAACAATCCGAAAGACGATGTGATCATGCCCGACAAAGTCGTGCATGGCGGCGAGACGATTTCGGTGAAGGGTAAAGCGCTGAAGTTGATGTACTACGGGCGCAATCACGGCGACTGCATGCTGGTGATGAACGTGCCCGGCACCGATGTGCTGTATGTGAACGACCTCGTCACGCCATATTCACTGGGCCTGGGCTTCATGCCCGACTACGACCCCAAGGAATGGCTGCGCACGCTAAAGGAACTGGAAGCGCGCGATGACTGGCAGCGCTTGGTGGGCGGCCACGGCCAGCCCACCGGTAACCGCGATGCCATGGCGATCCGGCGCGCGTTCCTGGAACAACTGATGGCAGCGGTAAAAACTGAAATGGACAAGGGACGCAGCGTTGAAGAGATCGGCGCAACGATAGACCTGCCCGATTTCAAGGATGTACGCGGCTATAAGGAACAAATCGCCCGCGCCGCCGAGCGCATTTACCACTACTACGAAATGGGATGGTGAAGATCATGCGCGTGAAATCGTTCACCCTGATCGCAAGCATTCTGCTGGGCGCGGCAAACACACTGGGCGCAACAAGCACAATGGCGCAAACGCCCGTTTTTGTTCCGCCGAGCCGCGCAGACCTTCTCAAACCCGCGCCTAACCCGGCCTGGAACGCTTTCACCGTGCGCGGCTTCGACACCACCGAGATCGCACCGGGCCTTTACACCTTCCGCTACACCGGCACGCGCAACATCTTCATGGTCACGCCCGACGGTGTGATCGCCACCGACCCCATCAGCCCCGAAGCAGCGAAGGTCATGCGCGCGGAAATCCGCAAAGTCACCGACAAGCCGGTGAAGTACGTGGTCTATTCGCACAACCACTGGGACCACATCCCCGGCGGCCAAATCTTTAAAGGCGAGGGGGCCGCGTTTATCTCGCACGAAAAATGCGTGGCGCACTTCAAGGACAAGCCCAATCCCGACATCGTCATGCCCGACATCACCTTCGCCAAGGACTACGACCTGAAACTGGGCGGGCGCACGCTGAAGCTGTTTTCCCTGGGGCCCAACCACGGCGACTGCCTGATCTTCATGCAGCCCGACGCCGAGAACGGCAGATATCTGTTCGGCGTGGACATCGCCACGCCGGGCGGCGCGCCGCTGACGTTCATGGTCGGGTACGATCCCTTCAACTGGCTGCGCACGCTGAAGGAACTGGAGACGATGAATTTCGGCGTGCTCATTCCCGGCCACGGCCCGCCGGTGGCCGACAAGTCGAGCCTGACCGAACGGCGCAGGTACCTGGAAGCCCTCATGGCCGCGGTGAAAGCAGCCATGGACGCAGGCATGCCCGCGCGTGAGCTCGAGGAAAAAGTGCGCGTACCCGAATTCGCTTACCTGCGCGGCTACGACATCAACGTGCGTGACAATGTGCGTCGCATCCAGGCGTATTACGCGATCGGAGAGTAAAGGCTAAAGCGCCGCCCGGTTACAGCTTCGGCGGGCTTAGAGCTTCGTCGGGTTCGGCGCGTCGCCGTAGACTTCTTTCGGATCGAAGGTCTTCGACGTCTCGGTGTACTTCAAGCCTTCGATCACATTGCCGATGGGTTGGCCTAACGGAATGCTGCGATAGAAGCAGCTCATGAAGCCCACGTGGCAGCTCGCCCCCGAGCCACCCACGCGCACGCGCAGCCAGACGGCGTCTTGATCATCGTCGATGCGCAGTTCTTCCACTTTTTGAACGAGCCCCGAAGTACCGCCCTTGTGCCAGAGCACCTGACGGCTGCGGCTGAAGTAGTGCGCCTCGCCGGTTTCGATGGTCAACTTCAAGGCTTCGGCGTTCATGTAGCCCAGCATCAGCAAATTGCCGGTCTCGGCATCGGTCGTGACCGCCGGGATCAGGCCGTGCTCGTCGAACTTGGGGGCGAGGATGTTGCCCTCTTCCACCTGCTCGACAGTGATGCGTTTTCCAAAGGTCGGTTCAGCCTGCGCGGTCATGGTAAAATCCTGGTCGTTCGAGGGGCCGGAAATGCCTCCCTGGGTCGGTAAAGTCAACCAATGGGTTGGCATGGCTGGGGCGCTGTTCAGGGGTTTCATGTGGCCTTTTGGGCGGTTTTTGCAATCCCTTGGCTGTTAGGGTATCACCCAACACCCCTTTTCACCGTCGTTCGGGCCCCGTAAGATCGGCTATGTCATTGATTCTTTACAATACTTTGACCCGCCGGAAGGAGGCTTTCCAGCCCCTGAACCCCGCCCGCGTGACCATGTATGTCTGCGGACCCACGGTTTACAGCTACGCGCATATTGGGAATGCGCGGCCCCCGGTGGTGTTCGACGTGCTGCACCGCCTGCTGAAAAGCCGGTACGGCCAGGTGGCCTATGCCCGCAACATCACCGACGTGGACGACAAGATCAACGCGGCGGCCAAGGCGCAAGGCGCCCCCATTACGGCCATTACCGACAAGTTTGCCGACATCTACCGTCAGGATATGGCCGCCCTCGGCGTGCTGCCCCCCACCGCGGAACCCCACGCCACGGCCCATATGGCCGAGATTATCGCCATGGTGGAGCGCCTGATCGCCTCGGGCCATGCCTATGCCGCCGAAGGCCATGTGCTGTTCCATGTGCCCGCCTTTGCGGCCTATGGCCAGCTTTCAGGCCGGAACATGGACGACATGATCGCCGGCGCCCGGGTGGACGTGGCCCCGTATAAAAAAGACCCTGCCGACTTCGTGTTGTGGAAGCCCTCCAGCCCCGACCTGCCCGGATGGGACAGCCCCTGGGGCCGCGGACGGCCGGGTTGGCATATCGAGTGCTCGGCCATGATCGAGAAGGTCTTGGGCCCCACGATTGATATTCATGGCGGCGGCAACGACCTGATTTTCCCGCACCATGAGAACGAAGTGGCGCAAAGCACCTGCGCCCACAATGGCGCACCGCTGGCGCGGTTCTGGCTGCACAACGGCTTTTTGACGATGGACAAAGAGAAGATGTCCAAGTCGTTGGGCAACGTGCTGCTGGTGAATGAGATTCTGAAAACCGCGCCGGGTGAGGCGATCCGCTGGGCGCTGCTCAGTGCCCATTATCGCCAACCGCTGGATTGGTCCGATGACTTGATCGCGCAATCCAAGAAAACGTTGGACCGGTTGTACCTGGCGCTGGATCAAGTGAAGCACATTGTGGCCGCCAACACGGGCGCGCCCGCTGCCGTGATTACCGCGTTGGACGACGACCTGAACACACCCATCGCCATGGCCGAGATGGCCCACCTGGTGCGCGCGCTGAATTCAGCCACGACGGATGCTGAGAAAGCCAAACTGAAGGCTGAGTTGCTGGCCACCGGCGCCATGCTGGGCGTGCTGCAACAAGATCCTGCAACTTGGTTAAAGGGCGATGTTTCCTCGTCTGGCGTTGATGCGGCGGAAGTGGAAAGTCTCATTGCACAACGTAACGCTGCCCGCAAAGCGCGCGACTTCAAGGAAGCCGATAGATTGCGCGATGCGATTACGGCGCTGGGTGTTGTGATCGAAGACCGCGCAGATGGCACAAGTTGGCGTATGGCGGGCTAATGCATGACTGATACGGCAAGCGCACTCTCTATGTTGGACACGCTGGTCGGTTTCGATACCGTCTCGCGCAAATCGAACTTGGCCCTGATCGAGTATGTGAAGGGGCTGTTTGGCGCCCACGGCATCGAATGCCGCCTTGTTTACAACGAGCACAAAACCAAAGCGAACATGCTGGCGACCGTGGGCCCTAACATTCCCGGCGGCATCGTGCTGTCCGGACATACCGACGTTGTGCCCGTCGAGGATCAGGACTGGCATTCCGATCCGTTCAAGATCATCGAGCGCGACAACCGAATCTATGGGCGCGGCACCTGCGACATGAAGGGCTTCGTGGCCATTGCGTTGGCCGCCCTGCCCGACATGATCAAAGCAAATTTAAAGCGCCCGATTCATTTTGCCCTGTCGTTCGATGAGGAAGTGGGCTGCATCGGCGTGCCGTCCCTCATCAAAGTGCTGAATGCGGAATTGCCCAAGCCGTCGGCCGTCATCGTGGGCGAGCCCACCGACATGAAGGTGGTCACGGCACACAAGGGCATCATGGGATTGCGCACGGCCATTACGGGGCACGAAGCGCACTCATCGCAACCGCACCGGGGCGTGAGTGCGGTCATGATCGCTGCTGAGTTGATCGAATTCTTGCGGGTCTTAAGTTTGGAAGCCGCATCGAGCACGGTGAAGAACCCACTGTTCACGCCAGACCACACCACCATCACCGTCAACCGCATCGAAGGCGGCACGGCGCTGAATATTCTAGCGGGCCATTGCACGTTCCAGTGGGACATCCGCGCGCTGCCGGAAGACGACCCCGCAGCTTATCGTGACCGCTTCATCGCGCATTGCAACGACGCTGTCTTGCCGCGCATGAAATTGATTGCGGACACGTGCAAAATCGAAACTACCCAGCGCAGCAATACACCCGCGCTCAAACCCGACAGCGGGTCCGAAGCCGAGCAGATTTGCCGTGCGCTGACGGGCGACAACGAAACGCGCTCGGTATCGTTCGCCGCCGAGGCCGGTTTGTTCCAGTCGTCAGGCTTGGCGACCGTGATCTGCGGGCCCGGCTCCATCGCGCAAGCCCATCAACCCAACGAGTTCATTGAACGCAGCCAGATGGACCTGGGCGTGAAATTCATGAACGACCTGATCCGGCACGTGAGTAGGTAGGGTCTGAGTTTGTTGAGACACCCGCCTTCGCTACGCTACGGCAGGGGCCAAGCTTTCCTAAGTTCGCTGCGCTCACTAATGAAAGCTAGGGCTGGAGCGGGTAGAGGGAATCGAACCCTCGCATTCAGCTTGGGAAGCTGACAGGCTACCATTACATCATACCCGCGCTGGTACAGCTTGCGCCCGATGCTGTAGCGTGGCGCTGGTATCAAATCAAGATAAGCAGGGGAATTGAGTTGCTACTGTTGGGCTTCAGCCTATGGGCGTGGGGGTGTTTCGCGGTGCTGACCGTGGCCCTTGGCCTTTTATCCTACATCGACTTCAAAACCGGCTACCTGCCCGACGTGATCGTAGGGCCGCTGGCGTTGGCCGGCCTGACCATTGCCGTCATCGGCTCGCCCATCGGCGTAAGCTGGCCTTTGGCGCTGTTGGCGGCGACCATCAATGCCGGCCTGTTCTATGGTTTGCGTTGGATCGTCAGCCGAATGAAGGGCCGCGAGGCCATGGGCCTGGGCGACGTGAAACTGATCGCCGCAGCGGGGCTCTGGTTAGGGCCTTTGGCCCTGCCCTACATCATGGCCGTGGGCGGCATCGCAACCCTTCTGGGGGCCGGGATTACGGGCCTGATCACGCGCAAGCCCGTGTGGCAGGGCGAAATGCCCTTAGGCCCTGGGTTATGCCTTGGAATCTGGGGCGTATTTATTGTGATGGCAATTCAGTAACTTGTTGTGAACTGACGCCGCATTAAACTGCACGCAAATCACCTAAGGTAGCTACCATGCCGCTGAATGACTGTCGCATTATCGAACTGCCGCGCATCAACGATCCACGCGGGAATTTGACCTTCATCGAGGGCGAGAACCACATCCCCTTCGACATCAAGCGCGTGTACTACCTCTATGACGTACCGGGCGGCTCGGACCGCGGCGCGCATGCGCACAAGGAACTGCATCAATTCGTCATCGCCATGTCGGGCAGCTTCGACATTGTGCTTGATGACGGCGACCGGCAACGCCGCTTTCACCTCAACCGCTCATACTACGGCCTGTACATCTGCCCGATGATGTGGCGAACGCTGGATAACTTCTCCTCGGGTGCGGTCTGCACCGTCTTGGCCTCGCGGCCCTATGAAGAGTCCGACTACATCCGCGACCATGGTGAGTTCCTGTCGCTGGCGAAAAAGAAAAAATAAGCAGAAAAATAAAAATGAAAGTGCCGTTCTTAGAGTTGCGTCCGGCTTACCTTGAGCTGAAGAACGAGATCGACGCTGCGGTGGCGGGCGTGCTGGACAGCGGCTGGTACATCGGCGGCCCTGCCGTTGATACGTTTGAAGCCGACTTTGCGGCCTACTGCGATGCCAAGCATGCGATTGGTGTGGCGAATGGTTTGGATGCGCTGCACCTGGCGCTGGTCGCCATGGGTGTTGGCGCAGGTGATGAAGTAATCGTGCCGTCGAACACGTTCATCGCCACGTGGTTGGCCTGCAGTTATCGCGGCGCGGTGCCTGTTTCTGTGGAGCCTGTGGCCAACACGCACAATCTCGATCCTGAAAAACTGGAAGCGGCGATCACGCCTAAAACCAAAGTTATCATTCCGGTGCACCTTTATGGACAGCCGGCGGACCTTGAACCGATTTTGGCGATTGCGCGCAAACACAAAATATACGTGCTGGAAGACGCGGCCCAGGCGCACGGTGCGCGCTACAAAGGCGCGCGCATCGGTAGCCATGCCGATGCCGTCGCGTGGAGTTTTTATCCCGGCAAAAACTTAGGGGCGCTGGGTGATGCGGGTGCGGTGACCACCAACAACGCTGAACTAGCCGATAAAATCAAAGCCTTGCGCAACTACGGCTCGCGCCAGAAATACGTGCACGAATACCAAGGCTTCAACAGCCGCCTCGACCCGATCCAAGCGGCCGGTTTGGCGGTGAAGCTGAAGCACTTGGATGCGTGGAACGCGCGGCGCGTGAAGGTGGCCAATCGTTATCTGTCGGAAATCAAGAACCCCAAGATCACCCTACCCTTCGTGCCCAACTGGGCCGAGCCGGTGTGGCATTTGTTTGTGGTCCAGGCCAAAGAGCGCGATGGGTTGCAAAAATTCTTAGGCGATGCGGGCATTTCCACGCTGATCCACTACCCCACGCCGCCGCACCTGCAAGAGGCGTACAAAAATACGTTGAGCGGCCCGCAGCATTGGCCCATCGCCGAGCACATGGCCAAGACCGTGCTCAGTCTGCCCATGGGTCCGCACTTGAACGACGACGAAGTGTCGTATGTGATTCAAACCATCAATAAGTTTTAGAGTTTAAAGTTCGAAGTTATCGAGAATACCGGGCGGGTAACCGCGCGTGAAATGCGACGGCCACGGATAGGCATTGCGACCGGTACCATCTTTCAGTTTAATCTTTGAGGTGGGGCAGATGAACTTAGCCGGATTGCCGCCCACCACCGTATGTGGTTCTACATCTTTCACCACTAGGCTGTGCGCACCTACCAACGAATGCTTGCCCACGATCACGCCTGGCAGCACCACGGTCATCGTCGCCACGGCGGCGAAATCCTGAATTTCGCAGCCGATCAAAACAGTGCTGGGCGGATGTGGATCGTTGGTGAGAACAGTGTAGGGAAAAATCCAGACGAAGTTGCCGACCTTCGACTTCTGGCCGATGTGAACGTTGCTGTGAAAGCGCACGTAGTTGCCGATCTCGCAGTGACCTTGAATGTCGCCCAAGGTTCCGATTTGCAGGTTGGCGCCAGCGATGGTTTTCTCACGCACCGTCACGCGATGGCCCGTCACCAGCTTGTCGCCGAACGTAGAACCTTCATAGAAGCAGCTGTGCGAGCGGATCACGGCATTCTTGCCGATCACCAACGCCTTGCCTTCGGCCAAGGGTGTGGCGATGCCGATTTCGCAGTAGTTGCCGATGATGCTGTCGTCACCGATCTCGACGTTGTCGAAGATCATGGTAAACGCCCCAACCTGGACGTTCTTGCCCAGCTTCGCCTTGGGCGAAACGATGGCGGTGGGATGGATCATCAAAACACTCCGCGTCCTAAATACTGCGCTCTAAAGTGGGCAGCGCACTCGGTACATTCAGTATCGCACATCTTAGTAGAAGCGCGACTTTTCAGCCAGAGCGCGGGAGAATGCGGTCGTTACGTTGACAGAACAACAGGCCTTACCTAATAAGGCTGTAATTCACTTAAAGCACAGGTCACAGGATTTCCATGAGGGCGGCCCTTTGTGTTTCGGGCGATTTTTTGCCAAGCAGCCAGGCCATCGCCACGGCGTGCGAGCAGATGTTGCAGACAGAGACCGTCGATGTCTTCGCGTTTCTATGGGCCGCACCTGGCACGCCGGAAAAAACCATCCACGACTGGCTGACAGCGCAGACGAACGGGCGTGTCCGGATCAAACGCTGGGCGGTTGAGCCTATCCGCGCCATGAATGAGTGGACCAAGTTCGCGCAGAATCACCCAAAACACACCACCGAATACTTCGAACAACTGTCGCGCATCGAATGGGGCTTGCAGGCGGTGTGCCAACTGAAATGTCAGCAAGAAAGCGCCGTCCACACCGACTATGACATCGTCGTTCATATTGATTCGCAAATTTCGCTCACGGCGGCGCCTGCAGCGCAATTATTTTCTTCGATCCTGAACGACCATATTGTACTTGGCCGATTTGATATTATGCCTTGGTTTCCAGCGCACGGTTATGGCGTGTCGATAACTTCGACGCGCAATATGGAAGTTTACAGCAGCATACAAACTATGCATCGTCGCCAGTATCTCATGCGCTATAACAACGTGGACATCTCGGGCGCGAGTCTCAAAGGGGTGCTGACAAACCATTTTCATCATGCGGGGCTGCAGACATGCTCTGTTATAATGACCCGCACACCGCCTTAATGGCCGCGCTCTTGCGTTATAGCCAACCTTTAGAATCCTATGAGAAAACGCACCTGATATGAAAACCGCCCTTTGCCTCTCAGGACAAGCGCGCTTCGGCAGTTATGCCTTTCGGTCATTGGCGGACAATCTGCTGAAAGGTTTGGATTGCGATGTGTTTCTGTTTTTATGGCGCCTGAAAGATCAGTCGGAGGACGAAGCACGTGCCGTAGCTGAACGGCACATCGGCCAGCACGCCAGAATTCAGACATGCCTGATTTCTGAGCAAATCGACTTTCCGAAAAAGGATTATGAAAGCCGAATGTATGCCGGTGCAAACGTCTTCAATATTCAAAGCATGTACTATGCCGTGAAAATGGCGGATCAAATCCGGACTGAGTACGAGCAGAAAAACGGCTTTAAATACGATTGCGTGATCCGCGCGCGCGGCGACTCGGCGTGCTTTCGCTCTATAGATCTAAAAAAATATAAGCCACTGCTGCCGCATTATCTTTTGCTGCCCGAAGTGCAGTACTTTCAACCCGGCTTCAACGATACGTTCGCCTTCTCGTCATCAGACAATATGCGCATATACTCAGGTTTGTACGACAAGCTTGATGAGTATTTTTATCGCGACAAGATTCAATTCAATCCGCATATCATGCTTTTTTATCATACCGTGAAGAGCGGGTTGCCGTTTGCATACTTATCCATCCCGGTGGAATTCGTGCGCGAATTGCCGCTGCCGCAGGTTTTTGAGGGTTAGTGAAATAGTTTGCTGATGGGGCGCACGTTGGTGACGGGCGCAACGTCAACCGTCAGGCCTTGCGCGATCACGCCGTTCATAGCCGGGCACACGAACAGCACGCCTTTGTGGGCTGCGGCCTTTGGGTTTTTCAGCGAATGTGCCGCCGCGGTTAGGAATGTGCCGGTATTTCGGAAGAAATAAGTTCCCGCCGACGCGATATTTGAAATCACCTGTTTTTCGACAGCCCGGGCCACGCGGCCATCTGCGTTGAGTTCAAAATAGCTGTAGCAAGACTCAGTCGATGTAAACCATGGCACCACACCGCCCACGGTTTTGTCCGCGAAACGCGGAACAATGGTTTCGGCGCAGTCGTACAGCAGATCGACAAGATCGATGCACAGCGGGGCGTCATCACTGCCCATGAGCGCCGTCCCCGCCATGGCCGACAAAAGTGCGCCGCCCGTTAAGTGCGACAGCCACACACGCTGCGAGCCTGGGAACCAGTCGTCCAGTTTTTGCGACACGATTTCCGCTTCGGGGCAGCGGCGCAGCACAAACACCATGTGCTCGGGCGTCAAAAGGCCCTTCTGCCACCACGGGCGCGACGTGATGGCGCGCTTGATCAAGGGTTCGCCGTCCACATCCCACAAGGGCTTGATGCCATGCGTGGGATGAACGAAGTCAGGCCCGGCGAGAGGGATGATCGCCTTCATCAGTCCTTGCTGACTTTCTTGCCGCGCGCACCCAAGTACGCCTCAAGGTCCGCGGGCGTGCCGAGGCCATGCATTTGCTCGAAGGTGATTTCGTGCACGCCGACGCGAGCCCCCGCCGCAACACCGTGGTTGTATACCGGGCAGGTGTAGAATTCGCCTTTCGTGCGGTCGTTGCGCGCAATCATGTCCACGGTCCAGTCGATGAAGTCGCGGCCACGCGTGAAGAAATACAAGCCCACCGTGGCGAGATCCGAGATCGCGACCTTTTCGCGTACTTCGGTGACAATGCCGTCCGCGTCTGTTTTTGCGAAGGACCACTTGGGGTCGCGGTGACGGTCGCGGAACACCAGGATCGAACCATCCCAGCCCTTCTCAAGGCCTTCGTTGACGTAACGGTTCACATCAAAGTCGATCAACTGATCGCAATTCGCGATCAACAACGGTGCATCAGGATCAATCAGCGTGCGGCCCAACAGCACCGTGCACGGTGTGCCTTCGGTCACTTGCTTCACCGGTACGATTTCCACATCGGGCCGCGCGCGCAAACGGGCCGCAAACTCAGGCGCTGCTTCCAAGTGCTCGGCCAAGGCCATCAGCACATAGCGCGCACCGGGGATGCGCAAATTGTCGAGCACTTGCTCGATCATCAGTTTGCCTTCCACATCGATGAAGGGCTTGGGCCGCTTGAATCCCACATCGGCAAAACGCGAACCGCGCCCCGCCATGGGGATGAACACTGTCACGCTGCGTTGGCCACCGGCACTTCTTTTGCCGCCGTGGCCCAAGATGGCGCGGCTTTGCAGACTGCGTTCGTATTCGACCAATTTTTGCGGCGAATAAAAGCTGTGATAGCCATCTGCGGGAATACGTTCTGCGCCGACACGCTGACCATTCAGAACAAGTTCATTCAGGGTCGCCGAGACATAGTAAATGCCCGACGTGGACCGCCCATGTTCGATCAACTTCTGACTGGCCTGCACAAAATCGCGGCCGCGGCGGAACCAGTACACGCCGGCAATGGCTTGGCGGCTGATCACGCGCTTCTCGGCGGTTTCCACAACGTCGCCGTTCTCATCCTGACGCACGTAGGACCAGCGTGGATGAACGCTATCAAACACCAGTACACCAGCATCGAGTTTGCGTTGCGTGAAGCTTTGCACCAGGCCCGATAAATCCGCGTCAATCACCTGATCTGCATTGGCAATAATCAGCGGCTCATCGTCATCGATATGGTCAATGGCCATCAGCGATGAACACACAGCTCCCTTGGTCGGGTATGCTAGGTCGACGACCGTGCATTTGCCGTCTGTCAGCAGTTTCAGAATGCTGTCGAGGTTGTATTGGCGGGCATCGTCGCGATTGACGACAAAAATGAAATGCGCATCGGGGTCGATGCGGCGCAGGTTCTCAATCGCCAGCTTGATCATCGGCTGGCCGTTCACTTCCACCAAGGGCTTCGGAAAAAAGTATTCCTCAGCCTTGAAGAACTGGTCGCGGGCCGCCATGGGAACCAGGATTTTCATTTCGCGGCCTCCGCTTCGGCAATAGCTGCCTGCAGGCGCGGCAACGTTACATCACTGGGCGAACCCACCACCATCACATGGGCTCCGCTAGCCTTGGCTGCTTTGATGCCGTGGTCGTTGTCTTCAACGATCAGGCAGGCCGATGCGGGCAAGCCTAAGCGCTTGATCGCTGATGTGTAGATTTCAGGATCAGGCTTGGCCTTCGTCACATCTTCATTGGAGAGGAAAAACTCCAGATGCTCGGCTAGGGCCGCGCGTTCCATCATCAGGCGCACGGTTTCGCGGATGGAGTTGGAGCACACCGCCATGCGGTAACCGTCCTGCTTCAACCGCGAGAGCGCGTACTGGTGCTGGAACACCGGCCGGCAGCGCGCATAGATCATTTCCGTCGTGTAGCTTTGTTTCAGGCGGTTCAGGAATTCGTGCAGCTTCACCGGCAAGCCACGGGCACCCGACAGCATTTCCAGTTTGCGGCGGGTCGGCAGGCCATCATAAACCGCACGGTGCTCGTCTGGGCCGATCTCCATGCCAAACAAACCCAGCGCACGGTTCAGCGCCTCGTAATGCCAATCGCGGGCGTCAATCAGCACCCCATCCATGTCGAACAGGATCGCCTGAATCGACCCTTTTGGCCCAGGAACTGGCCCAGAAGCCGCCGTTTTAGCCATGAAAAAAACGCTCCGCCTCGTCGGGAAAATCCGTACATAGCATAAGTAAATCGCCACCGTCTGCCCGGCTGGCCAAATCCCGCCACGCGGCCCAATCGTCCAGGTGGGGGCGCTTATGCAATTCGGGCGATACCAATGCCACCGGGCGGCCGACGGCCAAATGGCGCTCGATGACGGCATCATCGGCCCAGGCCCCATGAAAGGCATCCAGCCACACGCCGCCAGCTTGCTCTAAAAAAGCCGGCTGGGGCTCGTATTCGCTCTGGCGGGTAAAGGCGATCAGCCCGGCCTTCAAATACCCCAATGCATCGGGGATCGACATATCGAAGACAAAGTAGCTTTCGATGCCGTGACGGGCCAAAGCCTCAGCCACCAGGGTCTGCAACCCATCGGCCTTGATGTTGATGGCCAGCATGCCCTTGCAGGCGGTTTCGGTGTAAATCGCCAACAAATCGTCGAACGGGAAGCTGTTGTCGCGCGGCGGGTCGTGGCTGACGACAAGCTGGCCCTGAAAATCACGCACATCCAGTTCAGCGCCCCAGCCCCGCTCGAAAGACCTGCGGAACGCCTCGCGCGTGTTTTTCTCGACAGGCGTTTTCCACCACCCGCGATGGGACAGAATGATCACGATAAGCTCCGCACTAATTTAGCCCCCACCTTGAAGGCCGCGGCCAAGATGGCAAGAACGATTCCGGTTTTCAACCATGCCCGCTGTCAAAATGACTGATAAGTCATGGGGATACGCTTAACCAGCCCTAGCACCTGACTTGCCCGGGCATGGTGTTCACGGTATCACGAACCATGCAAAACGCCTCCTCGCCCGACAGCATTGATTCACTCCTGAAAACTGCGGAAGACCACGTCAACTCTGGCCGGCTTTCCGAAGCGGCAGTGACGGTTCAACAGGCTTTGAACGCTGCGCCCCAAAACCCCCTAGTCCTGAATGCGGCGGCCTTAGTTGCAGCCCGGCTGGGCAACGCGACCGAGGCCGAAAGCTTTGCCAGGCGCGCGACACAGATTAAGCCAGTTGTTGGCTATGTGCTGACCTTGGCTGACATTCTGAAAGCCAAGGGCGATTACGACGAAGCTCTTAAATATTACCTCCTGATCCTCAGCAAAGCACCCACCGATGCACAGTCTTTGCTTGGGGCTGCTGAAATTTATGAGCAAACCGGACGGCGAACGCTTGCGATCGATCATTACGAAAAGGCCCTGGCTCGCACACCGCACGACCTCAATCTGTTCCGGCGGTTTTCCAAGTTACTGCCGTTTTCCCAATCACCCCGCGTTTTGGCCGCCCTGGAGCGCGCGCGCCCGGCCGATAATGCGCCGCTTGGCCTACGGCTTGAATACGAGGCAACGCTCATCACATGGAAAGAAGCTGCCGCGCGCGCCAGCCGCGGACTGCCATCAAGCGCGCGGTCTCTGGACGATCTTTTTTTCAATTTTGCGGCTCAAGAGCGCGATAAGTACGAAGCGATGATTGATGGCTTGCTGCTTGAGAATCAGGGCAATGTCCACGCAGCAACCGCAAAAGCGACATGCCTGATGGCACGTGGGAAGCGCAAAGAGTCCGAGAAGTACTTCCAACTTCGCGCCAAGGCCAAGCCTGGAATGCTGTACGACAACATCGCGTTTAATGACGAGTTTTATAGTCGGCTTGAAGCGAGAAGCGATCAGGAGCTTTTTGGTCACTTCCCTGACGTATCCGATGTACTCTCGCCCGCGTTCGACGACGCACCGATTATCTTCCTGTCCTGCGACTATAAATATTTCGACAAGTTTGCCCGGACCCTGCTGCTCTCGATTAATGCGGCAGCGCAAAAGCCGCAAATCCATATGCACATCATGGACGCGCCCGAGGAAGGTCTGGAGGCCGCAAAGGCTTTCGCGGCAAAACTGGGCAAAACCAAAATTGCCATCACATCGGAATTTCCGAACATGCGTGAGCGCGGCATGGAAGCCGCACGGCATTACTACCACGCCATCCGCTTTATCCGCCTGTATCAATGCATGCGGAAATACCAACGGCCGCTGTGGCAGACGGACGTCGACGGGCTGATGCGCAATGACGCTTGGCCAACATTCGAAACCATTGGCGATGCCGACCTAGCGATATGGGGTCATACCGGGCGCTGGGAGCCATGGAACCAGTTCAACGCCAGCATGACCGGCATTCGCCCAACTGAAAATGGCATCACCTTCATCCGCCTTGTGGCGGCGTACATTGCCGACTTCCACAGCAACGACAATTTGCACTGGGGGATCGACCAACTGGCGACGTACTCGGTTCACGAATACCTGAAAGATCAGAATCGCGGCCTGAAGACCGTGACCTTGCATGATCTAGTCGTCGACAGTGAATGCCGCGACACAGCCGTGATCTGGAGCAACGGCGGCATCGCAAAATTTCACCCGGTTAAACTCCCGTCCAGCGGAACCGACAACCAGATCGATTCACCGCGCGTGAAGTATCTCGACTACCTCAAGCAGTTTGAAGCATTGCTATAAAAGCTAAGCAGGTGGCAGGTGGGTTGCTAACGAAGCGTGGATCGGTGCGCCCTTGGTGATGGCCGGATCTACGGCCGGCTTAATCAGCTTTAAAGCTACAGGATCGGCGGCAAAGTATCTCTTTGCATATTCGTAGTATGTGATCTCCTCGCGCCCGCCCAGTTGAAAGAGCCCAGCCTTACGCGCTTGCAACAGATGCCCAACGGCATCAGAGACCTCTTGGAGCGAGAGTGCCGAGATGTGCCTATTGGTGAACGCAACAATATCTGCGCCGTTTTCCACGCTCTTGCGCCAGCCCGCTATAAAGCTTGCATCATCGGTAACAACCTTTGTGAGCCTTAGGACCGCGGCATTCAGATTGCGTTGCTGCGCAATGTAGGTTTCGACCGCGCGCTTTGATTTGCCGTAAACCGTCTGCGGATTGGGCGCGTCACCAACCGAGCAGAAAGCGCGCTGACCGTCAAAGACTGCATTGGTCGAAAGATAGACGACAAAGCATCTCGCGGCCGCGCAGGCCTCGATTAGCTTGATTGTATTGTGTGTATTGATGCGCGCGCATCCCGCCGGGTCGGCCTCGCATAGCGCCATATTGGTAATCGCGGCACAGATCACGACTGAATCAAAAGAAGCCAAAGGAAGGTCGAACTGGGGCGTCGCCAAATCCAGATAATGCACGCCCTGCCCGACTTCGACACGGCGGCGTGTCGTTTTCTCCACGCTAAAACCCTGCCGCGGCAGCGACATCGCCAGGGCTGCGCCAATCTGCCCATCACCACCGACAATCAGTATGCTTTTATTGAGCGCCGTATCCGGCCGCTTTGATTGCTGATCCATCATTGATATAAGCTAATTGCCGCGCCGATGCTGCCGAGAGAAATAAGGCCGAGGGAAATAGTAAATTGGATCAGAACAGAATCAACACCATAACCACGAAGCTGAACAGCATCCTGGGCACCCCCGGAACCCCTGAGCATGTCGAAAATTTGGCGGCAATGCAGTGGGTGGTTGGCAACTACGTCGGCGTGATGGGCATTGATGACGCCAACGGCACCGCCAGTTGGGCGAACGAGCGCACATTTGCAGCGCGTGAATTTCTGATCACGCAGCCTGCTGCCGTGGGCCTTGCCACAAAACTGATCTGCCGTGCCCTTGGCAATACTTGGGCGCGAAACCACAAGCACCCTGGCCTTGCTGCATATACCTCAGCCCTGGCCGAATGGGCGTTGAAGCCTGACAGCGACCTTCAAGAAGGCCTGAGGCTTGCGCTGTCGCACAATGACATTCCGGCCAAATTGCGCTGGGCTGCGTTCTACGGCATGGGCGCGCAAGGGTTTTACCGCCTGCAGTACCTGATGGCGAGCATGATGCAGAGCAAAGAGTTCGCAGAGTATCGTGATGATATCTTTGAAATTCTGTATTCGTGCCTGTCGAATTTCAAAGAAACCTTTCCACGCTTACACGACCTAGCCACACCCATTGGCAAAATGCCCGCAGGTGTTCGCTCAGAAAAGCGCACAACCGTGCGCGCGGCGGCCTGGTCTCACAAAGTCGGCAACTTTTTGTCATCTGCAACCACAGTGCATCCGTGGCTGATGAATCTCGCAGAGCCGGGCTTGGAAATCTTCATTCTCTCGGAACGACGCACCAACGACCCGATCCAGCAGAAGTACCGCGAGATTTATGGCGACAAGTTCATCGATTGCGATGGGCTCACGGACCAGCAGTTTGTGGAAAAGGCCCGCAGCCTCGACCTCGATGTGCTGATCATGATTCACCCCACACGCACCGCATGGGTGCACGAGCAACGCGTGGCGAAATGCCACCTCGATTATCACGGTATGCACCGGCCCTTTGCCGTGCCCGATCAATCGCTCATCAACGTCGGCGCACTTGATATGGCCTTTGCCGCTTCGACAGGCCGCAACATGATTGCGATTCCTGACCCGCCGTTTGTGCACACGCCACGCCCGCCGGTGGAGTTGAAAGATCCAGGTGCCCGAGAGTTCTGCTTCGGCGCCTTCAATCGCGCCTTGAAATTCAATTCGCGTTTGCTGGATGTGTGGGCGCGCATTCTGACCGAGTGCCCGAAATCGACGCTAATGATTGCGTTCCTTCAGGTGGACTTCTTCACTGAATTTTTAATGAAAAGCGAAATGGCAAAGCGCGGCGTTGATCCGCAGCGCATTAAAATCGCACCGCCGGTGGGGCATGACCAGCACCTGGAGCGTCACAACGCGATTGATATCATGCTGGACGTGTTCCCCGTCGGCGCCGGTATGACCGCCGTTGATACGTTCTACATGGGCGTGCCACTGCTGACACTCGGCATCGATTACCGCCCCTGCGCGTTGCAGACAAAATCGGTGTTGGCGTTGGTGGGCCCGGACGCAGGTGCCTATGTGGCGACGGAAGACGAATACGTGGCATTCGCCAAGGCGCAATACGCCAAAGGCCCGCTGAAAAAGCAACGACGCCAGGTGCTACGAGATAAAGTGAATGCCTCGCCGATTTTCGACGGCGAGCGCTACACCAAGTTCATGCGCAAAGTGATTCGTGTCGCCGCCACAGACGTGACCGAACAGATTACATACGTAACGGAGTAAGCGCGGCGTTTTAGTAAGGCCCGGTGTAGGTCGGATCGGGCACGTCGTGCCATTTGCCGGGGGCCGGCGGCTCCGGCGGCAGCCGCGCCTGGTCAACGTTCAGCATTTTCGCGACCGTTTTGACGATGTGGTAGGCGCGCGGGAAAAATTCATCGGCCAAAATCGGCGTCGTCGGTGACGGCGCAAACGGCAAGCCAATGCGTTGCGGCGCGTGCTTAAAAGCCGCGACGTTGGTTTCAACCACACCGGCCACGATCTCGGCCGAGACGCCGAAATTCACCGTGGCCGTATCGGCCACAACCAGCGCACCCGTTTTCGCGACGGAATCACTAATGGTTTTCACATCCAGCGGCACCAACGAGCGTACGTCGATCACTTCGGCTTCAACACCTACGGTCGCCAACAATTCAGCGGCGCGCAGTGCTTCCAGCACCATGTACGACGTGGCGGCAATGGTGACGTGGCGGCCTTCGCGCATCACTTTGGCTTTATCAAGCGGCGCCTCATAGGGCGCTTCGGGCACATCGCCCTCGACGCCGTACAGCCAGCGGTGCTCGAACATCACGACCGGCGCATCATCACGAATGGCGGAAATCAGCATGCCTTTGGCATCGTAAGCGGTGGTGGGCATCACCACCTTGAAGCCCGGCACGTGCGCGAACCACGACTGCAGGCTTTGCGAGTGCTGCGGGCCTTGGCCCCAGCCGCGTCCGATGATCATCCGGAACACCATGGGCGCGCGCATTTTGCCGCCGTACATGAAGTGCCACTTGGCCACTTGGTTGACCATCTGGTCCATCGCAAGTGTGGCAAAGTCGACGCGGATATGAATCAATACAGGGCGAAATCCTGCCACCGTCATGCCGAGGCCAATGCCCGTCATCCCCGCTTCCGAGGCCGGCATATCCATCACGCGATCTGCGCCGAAGCGATCAACGAGACCAGTCGTGCTGCCGAAAATGCCCGTAGGCCCCGGAACGCCAAGGCCCATCAACAGCACCGACGGATCGGCTTCGAGGCACTGTGCCTGCGCTTCAAGCAAGGCTTGGGAGTATTTCAGTCTACGCATTTGATGAACTTTGCTTTTAAACGCGTTCTGGCAACGTGTAGTGCAGCAACGTTGCAGGGTCCGGGAACGGTGCGGCGCGGGCCGCAGAAATAACCTGATTGATCTCGTCGTCGAGCCGTTTTTCTTGGGCCGCGATCTTCGCGTCGTCCAAAAGGCCCGCCTTACGAAGCTGCGCTTCCGAGCGCACGATGGGGCACTTCTTGGCCCAGTCGTCGATCTCAACCTGCGCACGGTAGCCCACTTTGCCGTCCGGATTGGGGCCCACGTGTTCAAGCCAGCGATAGGTCATGAATTCCATCAGCGTCGGGCCACCACCGGTGCGCGCACGCTGCACCGCATCGGCGGCTTGCAACCACACGGTCTCGATATCATTCCCATCCGCATGAATGCCCGGCATGCCATGAGCCTGACCGATGTCAGCGATTTGACGGTTGGCAGGCTGACGCACCGCCAGGTCAGAGTGCACGGAATAAAGATTGTTCTCGCACACAAACAGCACCGGCAGCTTGTAGAGCGAAGCGAAGTTCATGGCTTCGTGGAAGCTGCCTTCTTCGGTGGCGCCGTCGCCGAAATAAACCACCGAAACGGTGTCACGGCCTAAACGTTTGGCGCCGAATGCCGCGCCTACGGCAATCGGCAAGGTACCGGCCAAAATCGGGGCCGAGGCCACAAAACCGGCTTCAAGATCGATCAAGTGCTGCGAACCGCCGCGCCCACGCGCACAGCCCGTTTCGCGGCCGTAAAGCTCGCTGAACATGGCCTGCAAGTCGCCCCCCTTGGCGAGATAATGGCCGTGGCTGCGATGACCGCTGAACGCATAGTCATCGGGCCGCAAATGCGCCGAAATACCGGCCGCGATGGCTTCCTGACCAATACAAAGATGGGTGGGGCAGCGCATCTCGCCTTCGCGATAGTGCCGCGCAATTGCTTCCTCAACCCGCCGAAGACGCAGCATCGCGAAATGCATATCCAGTCGCGCTTGCGGCGAGGGACCATTACTCATGCCGTGGGGCCTCCAAATTGCCCGCCCTCCAGCATTCACCTGCCCGTCGAAACCGGCTCAAAAAATGCCTGGAAATTAAGCTCAATTTAATCGCTTTTGCCGCCTTATCGGTGCATTGTCCAGCGCGATTCTGGCGCCAGATTTTTGCCACAAAACACCTGACAGCCAGGTCACTTGACCCCCTATTTCTTAACTTCTAGAAGTTGCCGCCATGGATCACGTTTCTAAGTATTTCAAACAAGTAGCCGACATCTCGCAGCGCCTGGATCTCGCTAAAGTCGAGGCCTTGGCCAATGGCCTTGCAGCCTTGCGCGAGCGCGGCGGACGCCTGTTCATGCTGGGGGTCGGTGGTAGTGCTGCGAACTGCGCGCACGCCGTGAATGACTTCCGCAAACTCTGCAATATCGAAACCTATGCACCGACCGACAACGTCTCGGAGCTGACGGCCCGTACCAACGATGAAGGTTGGGACACAGTATTTGCTGGCTGGCTTGAAACCAGCCGCCTGACCAAAAACGATGGGATTTTCGTGTTCTCCGTCGGCGGTGGCGATGCCGAGCGCAACGTCAGCGTGAACCTGATCCGCGGCCTGGAATACGCCAAAAAGGTCGGCGCCACCATTTTCGGCGTTGTGGGCCGTAACGGCGGCTTTACCGCCAAAGTGGGCAACGAAGTGGTCATCATCCCGACTGTGGATGACACCCTGATCACACCGCACGCCGAGGCCTACCAAGCGGTGGTTTGGCACTGCCTCGTCTCCCACCCCGTTTTGCAGCGTAAGTCCACGAAGTGGTAAAATCGCCACGGCAACGGGCGGTTTTTCTCGACCGGGATGGCGTGATCGTCCGGTCCCACGTCCGGGACGGGAAGGCTTATGCGGTCCGCCGTCTTAAGGATTTCCGGTTCTTGCCGGGGGCCAAAGACGCCATTTCCAGGCTCAAGAAAGCCGGATTCCGGGTGGTAGTTGTGACCAACCAGCCCGACATCGCAAACGGCCTTGTAGACCCCCAAATCGTGGCTGAAATGCACGCTAAAATGCGGGCTAAACTGGCCATTGACGATGTCAGAATGTGCCCCCATAACTCCGCCGCGGGATGCAAATGCCGCAAGCCCAAGCCAGGCTTGCTCTTGAAGGCGGCCGCGGACCACAACATCGATCTTCTTGAGAGCTACATGGTCGGCGATCGCATCTCGGACGTTAAAGCCGGTACCAGCGCAGGCTGCCGGACCATTTTCATAGACCGGCATTACGCCGAGACCGTGGGCCAAGAGATTGGCACAGACATGATCGCAACATCCCTTCCCGGCGCCGTGCGCCTGATCCTCACCAAAAAATCCAAGCGCTAGACACAGGTTTCCCATGCCCGACGTTTCAAAGCTGAAGATCAAGATTTTCGCCGACGGCGCCGACATTGCCGGCATCCGCAAAATGTACGCCAACCCGTTGATCAAAGGGTTCACCACCAACCCGACCTTGATGCGCAAAGCGGGGCTTACAGACTACGAAACTTTCAGCCGGGAAGTGCTGGCCGCCGTGCCGGACCGCCCGGTGTCGCTGGAAGTGTTCGCCGACGATTTCGATGAAATGATTGCGCAAGGCCGCGCCATCGCAAGCTGGGGCAAAAACGCCAACGTCAAAATTCCCGTCACCAACACCACCGGTGCTTTTGCGGAGAAAGTGATCCGCACACTCGCCAAGGAAGGCGTGGTGTTGAACATCACGGCCATCATGACGGTTGAGCAAGTGCGCGACATTGCGAAGTGCCTGAACCCAGATGTGCCCGCCATCATCTCGGTGTTCGCCGGCCGCGTGGCCGATACGGGCCGCGACCCGATCCCGCACATGATCGAATGCCGTGAAGCCTTGAAGCACCTGCCGAAGGCTGAACTGCTGTGGGCCAGCCCGCGTGAGCTGCTGAACATCTTCCAAGCCAACGATATGGGCTGCCATATCATCACTGTGACGAACGATGTGCTGGCGAAGCTTAGCCTCGTCGGCAAAGACCTGACCGACTATTCACTCGACACCGTGAAGATGTTCCGCACCGATGCGGTCGCGGCCGGTTATTCCATTCGCACCTGATTTATTCCCTCGCTAGGACGGTTCCCCGTGGCAAAATTGTTCAATAATGTTTTCGTGACCGGCGGCGCTGGTTATTGCGGTTCGCTGCTCGTACCCCAACTGCTGAAGAGCGGCTACAAAGTCACCGTGTATGACACGCTGTTCTTTGGCGACGACTTTCTGCCGAAAAGCGATCCGAACTTAAAAATCGTCCAAGGCGATATTCGCGATGCGGCCAAGTTGGCCGAAGCCGTGAAAGGCCACGATGCCTTCGTAAGCCTGGCCTGCATTTCCAACGATGCGAGCTTCGAGTTGGACGAAAATCTTTCGACCTCCATCAACATGGATGCCTTCGAGCCCATGGTGAAAGCCGCCAAGGCCGCCGGCGTGAAGCGCTTCATCTACGCTTCATCCAGCTCGGTTTACGGCGTTTCCGACAAACCGAACGTGACCGAAGATCACCCGCTGGTGCCCCTGACGCTCTACAACAAGTACAAGGGCCTGTGCGAACCAATCCTGAAACAATACGCCGACGACAGCTTTACCGGCGTGATCTTCCGCCCGGCCACCGTGTGCGGCTACGCCCCGCGCCTGCGCCTGGACTTGTCGGTGAACATCCTCACCAACCACGCGCTGACCAACAACAAGATCACCGTGTTCGGCGGCGTGCAGTTGCGCCCGAACTTGCACGTGCAAGACTACTGCGATGCGGTTGAGCTGCTGCTGACGGCTCCGACTGAGAAAATCCAGAAAGAAACCTTCAACGTCGGCTACCAGAACATGTCGATTGCCGACATTGCCGTGCTGGTGCGCAAGGTTGTGAAGGAAGAATTCCCCGAGAAGGGTGACGTGGAAATCGTGACGTCGCCCAGCGACGATATCCGCTCGTACCACATCAACTCGGACAAGATTTTCCGCGCGCTGGGCTACAAGCCGCAATACACCATCGAAGACGCCGTGCGTTCGCTGTGCGTGGCCTATCGTGAAGGTAAGCTGAAAGACAGCATGACCAACGAATGGTTCTACAACATCCGCACCATGAAGAAGCACAACGTCAAATGAAGCCGATTGCTGTGGTGACCGGGGGGGCCGGCTTTATCGGCTCCCACATGAACGATCTCTTGATTGAACGCGGCTACAAGGTCCGCGTGATCGACAACTTGGTCGGCGGCCGCGAGACCAACATCGAGCATCACCGCAGCAATCCTGATTTCAGCTTCGAGGAACGCGACATCCGCAGCCTTGAGCCGGGCGAGAAGATGTTCGCCGACGCAAAGATCGTGATTCACTTTGCCGGTATCGGCGACATTGTCCCGTCCATCGACAACCCGGTGGAATACATGTCGGTGAACGTGCAAGGCACCGTCAAAGTGCTGGAATGCGCGCGCGCGGCCAAAGTGAGCCGCCTGGTCTATGCCGCCTCGTCGTCGTGCTACGGCTTGGCCGATGTGCCGACGCGTGAAGACCACCCCATTCGCCCGCAATACCCCTACGCGCTCTCGAAATACCAAGGCGAGCAAGCGGCCTTCCACTGGCACCAGGTTTACAAGCTGCCGGTCAACTCGATCCGCATATTCAACGCCTACGGCACGCGCTCGCGCACCTCGGGCGCTTATGGCGCGGTGTTCGGCGTGTTTTTGCGCCAGAAGATCGCAAACCAGCCCTATACGGTTGTTGGTGACGGCACGCAGCGCCGCGATTTCTTGTATGCCTCTGACGTGGCCGAGGCCTTTTTGGCGGCAGCTGAAACACCGAAGGTCGGCGAAATCTGGAATTTGGGTGCGGGTAATCCGCAATCCGTGAACCGCATCATCGAATTGTTAGGCGGTGAGCGCATCGAAATCCCGAAACGCCCCGGTGAGCCCGATTGCACCTATGCCGATATCACGAAAATCCAGAAAGATTTGAACTGGGCGCCGAAAGTCTCGTTTGAAGACGGGGTCGGCCGCCTGGTTGCCAATATCGATTACTGGAAGGCCGCGCCGCTTTGGACGCCGAATAAAATCGCCGAAGCCACGGCTACATGGTTCAATTTTTTAGGCGGCGATAAAAAAGCCGCAGGCTAAAGAGGTTCTGATGTCGTCTCTCAGCAAGAGCTACGGCCACAAGGTTAAGACGCTCGCGGAAATCGAGCAGATTGTCGGCAAGCGTCCGCGCAAGAAAAAAGTCATCATGTGCCATGGCGTGTTCGACGTCGTGCACCCCGGCCACTTGCGCCACCTGATCTACGCGAAAGACCATGCCGACATTCTGGTGGCCAGCCTGACCGCCGACATGCACATCGCCAAGGGGGCTTTCCGCCCCCATGTGCCGCAGGAATTGCGCGCGCTGAACTTGGCCGCCTTCGAAGTGGTCGACTTTGTGCTGATCGATCCTAATGCCGAGCCGCTGCACACGCTGGAGCAATTGCAGCCGGATTTCTTCGCCAAGGGCTACGAGTATTCGGGCGAAGTGAAGCCCAAGACCCGCCAGGAAGTGGATGTACTGTCCAGCTACGGCGGCGAGATCATCTACACCCCCGGCGATGTGGTTTATTCGTCCTCTCGTTTGATCGAGATGGAACCGCCGAATATCCGCACTGAAAAGCTGCTAGCGCTAATGGATGTGGAAGGCCTCACCTTCGATCACCTGCGCAAGACGCTGAAAGATTTCCAAGGCAAGCGCGTTCACGTTCTGGGCGATACGATTGTCGACACGCTGACCTTGTGCAGCATGATTGGCGGCCAGACCAAAACGCCGACCATGAGCGTGCTGTTCGAGGAAAAGAAAGATTACATCGGCGGGGCGGCCATTGTGGCACAGCACCTGAAAGCCGCCGGTGCAGATGTCACCTTCTCGACCGTTTTGGGCGATGACGCCTACAAGGACTTCGTGCTCGAAGGTCTTGAGAAGAGCGGCGTTAAAACCAAAGCCATCATCGATCAGACGCGCCCCACCACGAACAAGAACGCCATTGTGGCCGGCGGTTATCGTTTGCTGAAGGTCGACACGCTGGAAAACCGCAGCATTTCCGATGAGATCCGCGTGAAGCTGGGCGCCGCCATCAGCGAAGTGCCGACGGATGCCGTCGTGTTTGCCGACTTCCGCCATGGCTTGTTCAATCGCCGCACGATTGACCCGCTGATTGCGGCCATCCCCAAGGGCGTGTTCAAGGTCGCCGACAGCCAGGTGGCCAGCCGCTGGGGCAACATCACCGAGTTCAAGGGCTTTGACCTGATTACGCCGAACGAACGCGAAGCGCGCTTTGCCTTGGGCGATCAGGATTCCGGCGTGCGTGCGTTGACGGCGCGCCTCTATGACGCAGCCCAATGCAAAAACCTGATCCTGAAATTGGGTGATCGCGGCGTGCTGACCTGCCGTTCGGGCGACCATGAATCGATTGATTCATTCCGCGTACTCGACAGCTTTGTGGACCGTTTAGTCGATGCCGTGGGTGCGGGTGACGCGCTCATGGCCTACGCTACGCTGACCATGCTGACGACGGGCAACGCCCTCACTGCCACGATTTTGGGTTCCATGGCTGCGGCCGTGGAGTGCGAGCGCGACGGCAATATTCCGGTGCGCCCGGAAGACGTGCTGGAAAAGATCGACGCGGCTGAGAAAGCGGCGCATTACAAGTCATGACATCGTTTCGCGCCCTTGTTGTCGGCCTTGGCGTTCAAGGCGAGAAACGCCAGAAAGCAGCGGGCCCGGATTTTGTCGGCACCGTCGATCCTGTAAACCCGAAGGCGAAATTCAAATCCGCTTACGACGTGCCGCTGGACTCGTACGACGCTGTTCTCGCGTGCATCCCCGACGAGCCCAAAGTCGAGTTGCTGAAATACTTCCTCTCCAACGGCAAGCATGTGCTGGTGGAAAAGCCCCTGTGGGCCGAGAAAGACAGCGACATCGTTGAGCTTGAGAAGATTGCCCGCGATAAAGGCGTGATTTGCTACACGGCGTACAATCACCGCTTTGAGCCGCACTTCGTGCGCATGCGCAACCTCATTTCCTCAGGGAAACTGGGCCGCATCTATTCCTGCCGCATGTTCTACGGCAACGGCACCGCACGCTTGGTGCGCAATTCCGAATGGCGCGACCAGGGCGCTGGCGTGCTGCCCGATCTGGGCTCGCACCTGCTTGATACGTGCCGGTTCTGGTTTGGCGATATGGCGGACACGTTCCGCATCATCGCCGCCAACCGCTTTGAAAACCGCGCGCCCGACCATGTGATTATCGGCTCGGAAAAGAACCAGCCTCGCCTGGAACTGGAAATGACGCTCTTGATGTGGCGCAACCACTTCACCTGCGACATTCTGGCCGAGAACGGCAGTGCCCACATTGAGTCGCTGTGCAAATGGGGCCCGTCGATCTTCACCGAGCGCTGGCGCGTGCTGCCTTCGGGCCGCCCCAGCGAACAGAGCACGACGCTCGTTCAAAGCGACCCGACCTGGGACGAAGAATACGCCTATTTCAAAAAGCTCTGCACCAGCGGCACAAAAACCAGCCTGGCAACGGATCTGTGGCTGCAGCAGACGCTCTCCCGTTTATCGCAAGAGGCTGCTCTATGATTGAGGCTGATCTATGATCACTGTCGGCTTTGCCGGCATGACCCACCTCGGGATTAATTCCGCGGTGGCGACAGCGGCGCGCGGCTTCAACGTTCTCGGTTTCGATCATGATGCGGCGGTGATTGAGCGTCTCACGCGTCATGAGATACCGATTGTCGAGCCGGATTTGGATGCGCTGGTTGCAGAAAATGCCAAGCGCTTGCGTTTTTCGGCGAAGCCCGCCGACCTCGCGGCCTGCGACATCGTCTATATCGCTGCTGATGTGCCCACCGACGATCACGGCAAAAGCAACCTTGCCCCCATTCGCGACCTGATTACATCGGTCATCAAACAGATGAACGACAAAGCCTTGCTTGTCGTGCTGTGCCAAGTGCCGCCGGGCTTTACGCGCTCGCTGACCACCATTCCGCATGACCGTCTGTACTATCAGGTTGAAACCCTGATCTTCGGGCGCGCGGTTGATCGGGCCCTCAACCCCGAGCGGTTTATTGTCGGCTGCGCCGCACCGGAAAGCCTCATCGAGCCGCGTTTCAAGGCCGTGCTTGAGGCCTTTAAGTGCCCCATTCTGCCGATGCGCTATGAAAGCGCGGAACTGGCCAAGATCTCGATCAACTTCTGCCTAGTGGCCTCGGTGACCGTTGCAAATACTTTGGCCGAAGTCAGCGAAGCCATTGGCGCCGACTGGTCGGAAATCGCACCGGCGTTGAAGTTGGACAAACGTATTGGCCCCTTCAGCTACTTAACGCCCGGCTTGGGCATTTCGGGCGGCAACCTGGAGCGCGACTTACGTACAGTTTTGGATATCGCCGAAACCAAGCACACAGATACGGGCATGATCGAGGCGTGGATTTCCAACTCGCAGTACCGCAAAGACTGGTGCTGGCGCACACTTGAAACATATGCGCTGAAAGCCAACCCGAAAGCCCGCGTGGCCGTGCTGGGTTTGGCCTATAAGGAAAACACCGCCTCGACGAAAAACTCGCCGTCGCTGCTGTTGCTGTCGCACTTGGAACGCGGCGATGTCTGCGTGCACGATCCTGTGGTTGCCCCCAGCATCGTGCCGTTTGCCAAGTCTGCCGGGAGTGCCCTGGCCTGTGCGGAAGGTGCCGATGTTTTGGTGCTGGCGACCCCCTGGCCCGAGTACAAAACCCTGGCGATTGCGGATCTGGCCAAAGCCATGCGCGGCCGCCTGATCATCGACCCCTACCGCCTGCTCAACGGCCCGGCTGCGGCCAAGGCGGGCTTCGCGTATCATACCCTGGGAATGCCGCCCTTAACGGCGTCGTAAACGCGTCTAGCGCGCGTATTCACTTCCATCAGCCGCAAAGGACTTGCGCGTGCTTGAGCATTTAAACGCCAAAGAAGAAGCCCCATCCCGCGTTGTGATTATCGGCGCTGGTGGTTTTGTGGGCGGGGCTGTCGCTAAACGGCTGGAGCGCGACGGCATCAGCGTTCTGAAGATTTCGCGCACCGATGTGAACCTGCTGGCCCCCGATGCGGCGAGCCGTCTGGCCAGCGTTTTAAAGCCCGGCGACAGCGTTCTGGCGGCTTCTGCTTTGGCGCCCTGCAAGAACGCCGAGATGCTGCGCGACAACATGATCCTGGCGGCGGCCCTCATCAAAGGCCTACAAGCTGTGCCGCTGGCCCATGTGGTCAATGTCAGTTCCGACGCCGTGTACGGCGATGAACCTGTGCCCCTCAGCGAAACCTCAGCGGCCGCCCCCGGCAGCCTGCATGGCGCCATGCACTTGGCCCGCGAATTGATGTTCCAAAGCGAAGTCAAAGCGCCCTTGGCGACGATCCGCCCGAGCCTGCTCTACGGCGCCGCCGATCCGCATAACGGCTATGGGCCGAACCGCTTCCGCCGCCTCAACGCCAAGGGCGAGACGATTACGCTGTTCGGCGAAGGCGAAGAACGCCGCGACCATGTGCTGATTGATGATTTGGCGGAATTGACAGCGCGCATTTTCAAGCGCCGTTCTGTCGGCACACTCAATATCGCGACGGGTACCGTCACAAGCTTTCGCGAGATCGCCGATCTCATCAACAAAGTGGGCAAGGCGCCTGTTCCCATTGTGCCCAGCCCCCGCAGCGGCCCCATGCCGCACAACGGCTACCGGCCCTTTGATGCCACAGCCACGCACAAGGCCTTCCCGGACTTTGCCTACACACCGCTGGCGCAAGGCTTGGCCCAAGTTCAGCAGCAGGCATAATGAAATCAGGCTCGATCTTTGTGGATGATACGTCGCCGCTGATTCCGGGTGATGCCGTCGCCGCTATCCTGATTTCGCCTGACAATAAATTTCTGCTGCAATTGCGCGACGACAAGGCGGGTATTTTTTATCCCGGCCATTGGGGACTGTTTGGCGGCGCGCTGGAAACTGATGATCCCTCACCTGCCGAAGGATTGCGCCGCGAGTTACACGAAGAGTTGAGCATCGATTTGCCCGCTGCGTCGCTCACCGCGTTTACAACGCAGACGTTCGATTTTTCATTTGCGGGCCGCGATATTCTCAATCGGCAATTCTTTGTTGGGCACTTATCGGCAGCGCACATTCCTGCGTTACGATTGGGTGAAGGCTCAGCCTTCCGCCTGTTCACGCCAGCAGAAGCGCTGTCTGATATTCGCTTGGTGCCCTACGATGCTTTTGCCCTGTGGATGTGGTACGCTCGCAACCGGTTACGCGCATAGAAAATTCTCATGAGTAAATCTTCATGGCCGAAGTGAATTTGCTGTCGAAGCTGCCCCAGACCAAGCGCAACGTGAATGCGC
>JAEUKL010000290.1 GCA_016793005.1 Rhodospirillaceae bacterium
GCGTAAAGTAGGTGGCGAAAACGAATGTAATGATAACGGTGACGTAAGCAGAATTGGCAAAGTCAAACAGGCACCAGCCCAGAATACTGCGTTTCTGTGCGGCGCTGAGTTTGCTCATGCACTGCCGTCCTTGATGGCGCCCAGAATACGCCAGGCTACATGCAGCGATTTCAGCGCATGCTCCGGTGTCACGCGCGGGTGCTGCTTTGTTGTGACAGAACTTAAGAAATCCGCAATTTCGGTGCGCAAAGCATCGTGGCTTTGCACGCTCAACATTTGCGGTGCGCCAGATTGTGAAGCCGATTTTGCAACCGTACGATTCATGAAATCGAGCATGTATTCAAATCGCGGTGTACGCAGTGACAACGCGCGCACGCGGGTGTCGGCTTTGCGGTCTGCCGCGATGGTGGCGGTTGTGCCATCTGCGAATGTAAGGTGTGCTGTCGCATGCGTATCCGGGGCGCCGCTGGCTTTCACGCCCACGACGTCGCTGTCCTTCAGCGCCAGCACCACATCAAGATCGTGGATCGTCATGTCCGAAACCACATCCGTCGCCACTGCGCGTCCGCCGGCAGGGCTGAACCGCTTGACGTCGATGTGGGAGATTTCGGCACTTGGAATATTCTCGGCCAGCAGTGCTTCCGCTGCCGGATTAAAGCGCTCCACATGGCCCACGGCCACGATGGCCTTTGTTTTTGCCGCCGCCGCCATGATGGTTTTGCAGTCGGCCTCGTTCAGGGCCAGGGGCTTTTCGATCAGACACGGAATGCCGATGTTCAGCAGCGGTACGGCGGTGGCCGCATGAACGTCGGGTGGTGTGGCGATAATGGCTGCATCAACTGCGCCCATAACGTGGCTGACATCGGTGAACGCAGCACTATTGAACTGGCGTGCAACCTCTTCGGCATGGTCTTTGCGCGTATCGACAACCGCCACCAGTTTTGTCGCAACCAGGTCGGTCACCGCCCGCACGTGGTGCATTCCCATAGGGCCTAAGCCCACGACAGCAATGCGCAGCGGAAGATGCAACTCGACCATCGGCTATGCCACAGCTTTGGCGACGGCCGCGACAATGCGGTCTTGATCTTCGGGGGTCAGGTAAGCATGCATCGGCAGGCTTACGACCAGACGGGATAACTCTTCCGTAACCGGCAAGCCGCCTTCGACCACGGGGAATGCACGATAGGCCGGCTGCACGTGAATCGGTTTCGGGTAAAACATCGCGGTCGGGATTTTTTCCGCCGACAAGGTGGCCACGATCTTATCGCGTTTTTTGGATTTGATGGTGTACTGCGCCCAGACAGAAGAGCGGTCTGGCCGCACCGCAGGTGTTTCCACCACATCTTTTAAAAGCATGGAATAACGCGCGGCGATTTTCTCACGGGCATCGCACTCGCTGTCAAAAATGCTCAGCTTTTCCAACAGCACGGCGGCCTGAATGGTATCCAGGCGCCCGGTCAAACCGATGCAGACGTTTTCGTTGCGGTCCTTGCCCTGGCCGTGGACGCGGATTTGCATCATGCGTTGATGAAGCTCGGCATCATCGGTGAACACCGCACCACCGTCGCCGTAACACCCCAAAGGCTTCGAGGGGTAAAAACTGGTGGCACTGACCTCGGCCAAATTACCCACGCGCTTGTTCTTGTAGCGCGCACCGTAACTTTGGGCCGTGTCGGCCAGCACCCACACACCTTCCTTGGCGCACAGGGTGTTGATGTCGTCCATATCCACGGGCTGGCCAAACAGATCGACCGGAATCACAACGCGCGGATGCAGGCCTAATTTCCGCGCGGTTGAAATGGCGCGGGCCAGACTTTTGACATCCATGTTGTACGTGTCGGGCTCTACGTCGACAAACACAGGCGTGGCACCCGTCAGCACGGCCACTTCGGCGGTGGCGGTGAACGTGAACGAGGGCACAAACACCGCATCGCCGGGGCCAACGCCTTTGGCCATCAAGGGGATCAGCAGTGCGTCGGTGCCGCTGGAGCAGCTTAAGGCATATTTGGCGCCGCAATGATCGGTCAGGCGACGTTCCAGTTCGGCCACTTCCGGGCCCATCACAAAGCCGCCGTGCGCCAGCACTTTTTGGATGGCCGCATTCACACCCGCTTCAATGCGTTTGCGTTGGGCTTGCAGATCAATGAACGGAATCGGCTTGGCCGTGGTGGCGGCAGGGGCAGGCACGGAGGCTGTGTCGGGCATTCTTTTTGGTCTTTTTATGTCACGGAGCCTGGTCTTGCGCGGCTCAAGGATAGTGGTGGGGCAACCTACTCGGACAAATCATTAATGAAAAGACTTTGACGAAAAAATGGCGGTGGACGCCCCCGGACAACGGGGGTATTTCCGGCTATATATCTCAAGATCTTACCTTTGATCTTATCTCTCGGTTTTTCTCCAAACGGAGACCACTATTTCCACTGCTGCCGCCACCTCACCCGCGCCCACCAGCACACCCAACACGCCAGGTGTCTGGCGTCGTCTGATCAACGATGCCGTGGTGCCCTACATCGGCCAGTTCCTGCTGGCGGGTGTGTGCATGGTGGTGGTGGCGTTGTCCACGGCCGCGCTGGCGTGGCTGATGGACCCGGTGGTCAATAAGGTGTTCGTCGAGCGGCGCGGCGATTTGCTGTGGGCCGTGGGCCTAGCGGTGCTGGCCAGTTTCGTCTTCAAAGGCGTGGCCGCCTATGGCCAGGCCGTCATCATGACGCGCGTCGGGCAAACCATCCTCACCGATCTGCAAAACAAACTTTTTCAGCACATCCTGGCGATGGATCTGGCGTTCTTCGCACGCCACAAAACGGGATCGCTGATTTCACGGCTGACCACCGACATCAATTCCATGCGCCAGGCCGTGTCCACATCGTTGACGGGCCTGGGCCGTGAAGCGCTGTCGATGGTGTTTTTGATCGGTGTGATGTTTTACCAAGACTGGATGCTGGCCGCGATTGCGTTTGTTGTCTTTCCGCCTACGGTCATCGGGGTGACGGGTCTGGGCCGGAAATTACGAAAAGTCACGGCCAACACCCAGGCGCAGACCGGCCAGTTCATGACACTGGCCGAGCAAAGCTTCACCGGCATTCGTGTCGTGAAGGCCTATGGCCTGGAACAATATGAATCAAAGCGCGTCCTGGATATTACCACCGTTATTCGCAACCTCATCATCGGTGCGGAACGCATCAAGGCCATTGCCAGTCCGCTGATGGAAACGTTTGGCGGCGTGGCGGTAACAGTCATTATTGTTTACGGCGGCTACCGCGTTATTGATGGCGTGACCAGCGCCGGTGCCTTCTTCTCGTTCATCACAGCGTTGCTGATGGCGTACCGGCCCATGAAGGCGCTGGCCAATGCGAATGCGCAGATCAACGAAGGTTTGGCGGGCGCGGAACGTCTGTATGCGATGTTGGATGTATCACCCGGCGTATCCGACACACCCAATGCAAAGCCGCTGACGGTTACAGATGGCGACCTTAAAATCGAGAACGTGTCATTCTCCTACGGTGAAGGCATTGCCGCGCTGGAGGGCCTGAATTTACACGCGCCGGCCGGTAAAACCACGGCGTTAGTCGGCCCCTCGGGTGCTGGTAAAAGCACGATCTTCAATCTGCTGCTGCGGTTTTACGAGGCCAACACGGGCCGCGTTATGATCGACGGCCAGGCCATTGCCGATGTCACGCTGGCGTCATTGCGTCACGGCATCGCGTTCGTGGGGCAGGATGTGGTGCTGTTTGACGATACGGTGCGCGCCAATATTTCCTATGGCAAGCCCGGCGCCGATCAAGCGGCCATTGAAGCCGCAGCCAAAGCCGCCGGCGCGCATGATTTTATTTTGGCGCTTCCACATGGTTACGACACCGTCGTGGGCGAACGCGGTCAGTCGTTGTCTGGCGGGCAAAGACAACGCATTGCCATCGCCCGCGCGCTGTTGAAAGACGCGCCCATTCTGCTCTTGGACGAAGCCACCAGCGCCCTCGATACGGAAACCGAGCGCCAAGTGCAGGCCGCTCTTGAGCGCCTGATGCAAGGGCGGACCACATTAGTCATCGCGCATCGTTTATCGACAGTGGCGCGCGCCGATCAGATTTGCGTCATTGATCAGGGCCGTGTGATTGATCAAGGCAAGCACGATGAACTACTCGCCCGTGGGGGGCTTTACCGGCGTCTGTATCAGTTGCAATTCGCTGATGCGGCGCAGATTGCTGCGGACTAAATAAAAAGAATATGACTGCGCCGTCTTTTGATCTTGCTGTTGAACAGTACCAGTCCGGCGACCATGCCAGCGCCAAAGGTACAGCCGATGCGTTGTTGAAGTTAAACGCCAACGATGGCGCGGCCCTGAATCTGCTTGCCATTCTGGAACAGGACCGCCGCGAGTGGGCCTCGGCCGAAGTGCTGTCCAAGCGCGCGCTGAAGGCCGAGCCCGGCAACCCCATTTATCTCAATTCGCTCGGCAATGCGCTGATTGCACAAGGCCGCACCGATGAAGCCATTGATGCCCTTCAGAAGGCCGCTGCCGGTGCGCCCAGCGAGGCCGACATCTGGTTCAACCTCGGTAATGCCTGCCGCGAAGCCGGGCGTTATGCCGACGCCGGCGAGTATTATCGCAACACCATTGCCATTCGCCCCGGCCATTTGGGGGCCTACAACAATCTCGCTGTTGTGTTGCGCGCCCAGGGCGATGCGGAATCGGCGCTGACGGTGCTGATCGAGGCCTTAGCGTACGCGCCGCGTTCGGCGGAACTGCGGTTCAATGTCGGCAACGCCATGCAGGCTGTGGGGCGGCTTGAAACCGCCGAGTTGTCGTACCGCCGCGCGCTGGAGCTGAACCCCAAATACGCTGATGCCCATGTGAACCTGGGGCATGTTTTGTTGCAGCAGAATCGCAAGGCCGAAGCCGAGGCCGAATTCCACAAAGCCATCGCGCAGAACTCCAATTTATCGCAAGCCTATGTGGGCTTGGCTGATCTGGTGGATACCGGCGATATGAACGCGGTCCAGCATCGCCGGACGGTCTTGGCCATGAAGCCGGATCTGGCGGTCATCCGCTCAAGCCTGCTGATGTGCTTGCAGTACGACCCCAACATCACGCGCGTTGAGATTGCCAAAGAACACAAGGCTTTCGGCAAATTGTTCGACAGCAAGGCCGCGCCTGCGTTCTCAAAAGCGCATGATTTTACGCCCACGCGTAAATTGAAACTCGGCGTTGTCTCGGGCGATTTTCGTTTCCACGCTATGCTGTTTTTTGCGCTGCCGGTGTTTGAAGCGCGCGACAAAGCGCAGTTTCACCTCACCTGTTATTCCACAACGGCCCACCCGGATGAGCATACGGGGAAATTCAGGGCCGCGTCAGATCAGTGGCGGGATGTGCGCCATCTCAGCGCCGATGATCTAACAACACTGATTGTGTCTGACGGCATCGATGTTCTGATCGACCTTTCGGGTCACGCGCCGCACAACCGGCTGCTGACCTTTGCCGCCAAGCCTGCGCCGCTCCAGGTCGCGTGGGGTGATTATGTGGATACCCGGGGCTTGAAGGCCATCGATGTGCTGCTGGGTGATGCGGTTCACACACCGCCGCCTGATGACAAATACTACGTCGAGCGCGTGGTGCGTCTGCCGACCGATTACTTATGCTATTGCGCGCCGCCCTATGCCCCCGCCGTGGCATCGGCGCCCGTACTGAAAAATGGCTTCATCACCTTTGGCTGTTTCTCGGAAGTTACCAAGATCAATCCATCAACCGTGCAACAGTGGGCCGCGGTGCTGAAAGCTGTGCCTGACGCAAAGTTCCTGGTGAATAATAAATTATTTTCCGACGGCGTGGCGCAGGGGCGCATCATCAGCCAGTTCATGGATGCGGGCATCGGTACGGACCGGCTGAAGATCGCAACCGGCGGAAGCCACGCGGAATTTCTGGGGCAGTACGCCGAGGTGGATGTGATATTAGATACCACACCCTACTCAGGCGGCCTGACCACCTGCGAAGCGCTGCATCAGGGCGTGCCGGTGCTGACTGTCACGGGTGACCGGTTCTGCGGCCGCCACGCCACATCGCATCTGATCAATGGCGGTTACGCTGAGGGTGTGTGTGCTTCGGTGCCTGAAATGGTCAAGAAGGCCGCGGCACTCGCCGCGGCACCTGATGATCTGGCGGTCTTGCGCAAAAGCTTGCGCGCGACCTTCAAGGCCTCGGCTGTTTGCGATGTGCAGGGCTTTGCAGCGGGCTTCTATGACGCCCTACGCCAAGAGTGGCAGGCGCTCTGCCGGCGTGCGTGACCCGGAAAAGTGGAAGCCGGTTTTCCGAAGATCACGCACCAAAAAAGGGTCAGATCGCCTAATCCTCATTAACTGGCAATCAACGAACTGAGCGAGCGATTGGCCACGGTCAGCATGGCCAAGTTCAAGCCATCTGTTGTACGGATTTCCCCGTACACCGCGTCGTACCGCTCGGCGTTGGCTTTGTTGGCATCTACCCACGCATCCACGGCTTTTTCACCAGCAAGTTTCTTGCCTTTGGCTTGGGTGATGATGCGCTGCGCCAAGTTGCTTTGGTGGGTGTAAAGCTCTTCCACCGCTGCTGACACCGCCAGCCGATCCCAATGGCTTGCGCGCACCATGCCTTCGGTACGGGCCCGAAGCGCGCCCATGCCGAAGCGCTCGCCGGTCAGATAGTAGATCTTCGCCACTTGTTGAATGGGCTGCTTCACGGTGTCTGCCAGGCGCAGGATGTCGTTGGTTGCCGCCAGCCGATACAGCGACGCAACAGTAAAAGCTAAATCCGCCGGCACACCCTTGGCTTTGTACTGATCAGCCTGCTTGTTGACATAACTTGCCACTTCATCCGACCAGACAGACTTGAGGTTAGCGCGCAACTCTTTCACGGCTGGGGCCAGCTTGGCGATTTCCTTTGAAATGTCGATGGTGCCAGACATATGGCGCAGGAACCACAAGACACTGCGTTCCACCATGCGCGCCACTTCATTCAGCATGTCGGTCTGCACTTCGGCT
>JAEUKL010000305.1 GCA_016793005.1 Rhodospirillaceae bacterium
CCGTAAAGCTCGGAGGTCGAGGCCTGGTAAAAGCGCGTCTTGTCCTTCAGGCCCAGAATGCGCATCGCTTCCAGAATACGTAACGTGCCGATGCCGTCGGCGTTGGCGGTGTACTCGGGTGTTTCAAAACTCACCTGCACGTGGCTTTGGGCGGCAAGGTTGTAAACTTCGTCGGGCTGCACTTCCTGCATCAGGCGAATCAGGTTGGTCGCATCCGTCATGTCGCCGTAGTGCAGGAACAGGCGCACACCCGCTTCATGGCTGTCGCGGTACAGGTGGTCGATGCGGCCCGTATTGAACGATGACGAGCGACGCTTCACGCCATGAACGATGTAGCCCTTGTTCAGCAGCAGTTCGGCAAGGTAAGCGCCGTCCTGTCCGGTGACGCCGGTAATCAATGCAACTTTACTAGCCATGAGGTCCTGTACGACTTTTCCGAAAATGAAGGGGCGAAAATAAAGGAATAGGCGGGCTTTAAAGCGGGCTTAAACCATCCCGGGATTGGCTTAATTCATGGTTATGTCTTGTCCCCGTTTCAAACTCAACCTCGGCCCAATACGGCCATCTCCAAACCCAAAAGATGGCGTGGTTCTAGCCGCAAAATCTTGAACCGAAAACCCCGGTCAGGCGTTTTAGACGGGCCCTAAGCCCTTCGATTCGCTTTGCTTAATGACTTCGTGGTATAACCTGAACCGGCTTAAAAATTGATGTTGTCCCGCGTGAAAACTCTCCTCCAGCCGCGCAATCTTCTGGTTTATGGCTTCGATGTCGCCATGGCGTTTCTCGCCTTTTTGGTGGCTTACGCCTTGCGCCTGGGTGTGGACGCGGGCTGGGAAAGTTTGGGCCTGTACCAAACCGCCGCCGCCTTTGCCGGCGTGGCGGCGGTGGTCTACCTGTTCACGGGGCTTTACCGCCACGTCTGGGAATATGTCTCAACCAAGGATGCGGCCAACGTCTTAAAGTCGGCGACTTTTAGTATTCTGGTGTTCCTGCCGGCGTTGTTCCTGGCCACCCGGCTTGAGGCTTTTCCGCGCTCGCTGCCAGTGATCACGTGGTTCGTGCTGGTCTTGTTCCTGGCCGGGCCGCGCCTGGTGCTCCGGCTTGCGCGTGATCGCCAGTTCGGCGGCTGGAAAGCCAACGGCGACGGCACACCGATCCTGTTGATTGGCGCCGGCCCCGATGCCGAGCAGTTTTTGCGGGCCGTCCAAAAAATGCCCACGGCCGCGTATCGCATCCTGGGCATGGTCACGGCGGATCCCAAACGGATCGGCCAGCTGATTCAAGGTATCGAGGTCTTGGGCCTCGACCGCGATTTATCCACCATCATCGTCAAGCTGGCGCGGCGCGGATTAAAGCCTGAGCGCATCGTCGTGGTACGCGGCAAGGTGACGGGTGCGGAACTCACCCGCTTCCTCGATATCGCCGAGGCGCACGGTTGCACCCTCGCCCGTGTACCGCCCGCCGCTGAGCTGCGCGATTACGACGATGTGGCCTTGAAGCCGCGCCCCATCGCCATCACCGATGTTCTGGGCCGCTCGCAGTTGAAACTCGACCGTGCGGCCATGGCCAATCTCGTTCGCGGGCGACGCGTGCTGATTACGGGGGCCGGCGGCTCTATCGGCGCAGAACTTGTGCGTCAGGTTGTCGCCATCGGGCCCAATCACCTTACGCTGCTCGATAACGGTGAATTCAATCTCTACAACATCGACCGCGACATTCGCGATTGGCGTCCTAACCAGTCGATGAACACGATTCTGGCCGATGTGCGCGATGCCGGACGCATCAAAGATATCTTCGCCAAAGAAAAACCCGATCTCGTGTTCCACGCGGCGGCATTAAAGCATGTGCCCTTGGTGGAATTGAATGTGCTGGAAGGCTTGCAAACCAACGTGCTGGGGGCCCGCAACGTCGCCGATGCCTGCATTGCCGCCCAAGTGCGCGCGATGGTTTTGGTCTCGACAGATAAAGCCGTGAACCCCGGCAACGTGATGGGGGCCTCAAAGCGCATCGCGGAAATCATTTGTCAGTCGGAAGACTTGCGCCAATCGGCCACACAATTCATTACGGTGCGCTTCGGCAACGTGCTCGGTTCTACGGGCTCGGTGGTGCCGCTGTTCCAGCGCCAGCTAGAGCAAGGCGGGCCACTGACAGTCACGCACCCGCACATTGAACGCTTCTTCATGACGACGCAGGAAGCGGTGGAATTGATTTTGCAAGCCAGCGCCTTGCGCGCAGCGCGCAATGAACAGGGCGCCATCTATGTGCTCGACATGGGCCAGCCGGTAAAGATCATGGACTTGGCCAAGCAGATGATCAGGCTTGCGGGCAAAACGCTCGGCGTTGATATCGACATCAAAATCACTGGTCTGCGCCCGGGCGAGAAACTTTACGAAGAACTCTTCCACGGCGATGAACCGCCGCTGCCCACGGGCCAGGACGGCATTTTGATTGCACGTCCGCGTGTGGTCGAACACGGCGCTATTGCCAGCAAAATCCATGCGTTGGAAGACGCTTGCCGCCGCCGCGATGAAGACGCCGCGCTGGATATTGTCGGCGCCCTGGTGCCTGAAATGCGCCGCATCGTGCATCCCACGCCGACGAAGCCGCACCTCACCATTGTAAAATCGTGAAACTTTAAGTGGTTCAATACCCCTTCTCCGATGCGCCGAAACCCGCAGAGTTGATTGAGGTTGCTCCGCGCGTGCAGTGGCTGCGCATGCCGCTGCCTTTCGCACTTAATCACATCAATCTGTGGCTGCTGGATGATGGAGACAGCTATACGCTGGTGGATACAGGTATTGATATGGACATCACGCGCACCACCTGGCAGCAGTTGATGGTCGGCCCCTTGGCCCACAAAAAAATCGGGCGCGTCATCTGCACGCACTTTCATCCCGATCACATGGGGCTCGCGGGCTGGTTCGCACGCGATTTTAGTCTGCCCATCCACATGACGCCCGGTGAATTTGAAGCGGCCAAGCTGTGGCACGGCAAACGCAATCAGGCCTTGCTTGATAAGTTGTCAGATTATCTCGCGCGCGGCGGCATCGAACCGGGTCAAGCCAGAAGTGCCGTTGAAAGCCGGGGCAAAATGCCCACCCTGGTTTCAAGCGTGCCTGAAACAATAGTGCCCATTGATCCGGCGCTGCCCATCACGGCTGGCGGCACATCGTGGCGCGTGCTGATCGGTGAAGGCCATGCGCCGCAACTGGTCACGCTCTATAGCGCGGAACACAACACGCTGATCTCTTCCGATCAGATCCTGCCGCAGATTTCGCCCAACGTCAGTGTATCCATGTTCACGCCCGAGGCCGATCCGCTGTCGCTGTTCATCTCGGGCTTTGGCAAGTTCAAGGCATTGCCCGAGGACACGCTCGTTTTGCCGTCACATCGCCTGCCGTTTTACGGTTTGCACAGCCGCGTCGATGCGCTGATCGCACACCACGATGACCGGCTGGCCGCAGCCTTGAACGCCTGCGCCGAAGAAGCCACAGCCTATGTCGTCATGGCCAAACTCTTTCCCCGGATGCTGGACGCGCATCAAACATTCTTTGCCTTGGGCGAAACATTGGCGCATCTGAATTACCTGATCGGTCGGGGCCAATTGCGCCGCACCACCACTTCAGACGGCGTGTGGCTCTACCGTACAGCGTGACACTTTCGGGAGATTCCCATGCGCATGCTCAATGCAGTTGCTGTCTCAAGTATTGCTTTGCTGTGTTCTGCTCTGTCACAGGCCCAAGATGCGCGGCCCACCATTGATGCCGATGGTACGGTGCGTGGCGCGCTTTCTACTGTACCCATGTCGGAGTATCTGTCGTCGGAAGCCAAGGCGCAGCTGATCGACCGCATAAAGCTCGCACCATCTCCGTTGGCCGATCTTGATGCCTTTCGCAAACGTTCGGATGACTTGGCCAAAGCCTCGTTAGAGGGCTGGCTGAAAATTCACCCCGCCAAAATTACATCCACGGCCATCGCGGGCGTTCATGTGGATGTGATTGAGCCGGATGCCGGTATTGATGCCAAAAACAAAAAGCGCGTGCTGATTAATGCCCACATGGGCGGCTTTGTGACCGGCTCTAAGTACGGCGGCCAAGTTGAGTCCGTGCCTTTGGCGGGCACAGGCAAAATCAAAGTTATTGCCGTGGACTACAGGCTTGCCCCGGAAGCCAAGTATCCTGCGGCCACCGAAGACATGGAAGCGGTATACCGCGAGGTTTTAAAAACCACCAAGCCGCAGAACATCGGCATTTACGGTTGCTCGGCCGGCGGCACGCTGGTGGCGCAATCCATGGCCTGGTTTCAGAACAAGAACCTGCCGCTGCCGGGCGCCATCGGCATTTTCTGTTCGGGCGCCATGCCCACCTTCTGGTACGGCGGGGACTCAGGGGCAGTTACACCCTTCATGAACGGTGGGGTTGCCCAGCGCGCCAACCTGGTGGCCGCCACGCGCGGCTACTTTGAAGGCGTTGAAATCAACGACCCCCTGGTCACGCCGGGGTTGTTCCCCCAGGTTCTGGCCAAATTCCCACCGACGTTGGTGGTGACCGGTACCCGCGACATCGCCATGAGCAACGCCGTCATGACGCACACCCAATTGTTAAAGGCCGGGGTACGCGCCGAACTTTTCATTCAGGAAGGCCTGGGCCACGGCCATTTCTTTTCGTTTCCGGGCGCGCCGGAATCCACCGCAGCCTACGACGTCATCTGGTCGTTTTTTGACCGCCATTTGAAACGCTGATCTGCTCTGCGTCACGGGCAGTTCCCCCGGATTCGGGCCTGTGCTACATGGCGGGCCTTCTTGGCCGCCGCCCGCAGTTGAAAGAGGTTTTTCATGCCCGCTCCCGCCGTTCGCCACGCTCTCTTCTCCGTGTCCGATAAAACCGGCCTGATCGAATTTGCGGCGTACCTTAGCGGTTTGGGGGTTGAACTGATCTCCACGGGCGGCACCGCCGCCGCCATCCGCAATGCCAAATTGCCGGTGAAGGAAGTGGCGGACCTTACGGGCTTCCCCGAAATGCTCGATGGCCGCGTCAAAACGCTGCACCCCAAAGTGCACGGTGGTTTGCTGGGTATTCGCGGCAATGCCGAACACGAAGCAGCTATGAAGCAGCACGGTATCGAGCCGATAGATCTTGTAGTCGTCAACCTCTACCCGTTTGAAAAAACCGTCGCCACCACGACCGACTTTGATACCTGCATCGAAAACATCGACATCGGCGGACCGGCCCTCATTCGTGGGGCTGCCAAAAACCACGCTGGTGTCACCGTGGTGGTGGACGCGGAAGATTATCAAACCGTCATCGACGACATGAAAGTCAACAACGGCGCCATCTCGGATGATCTGCGCCGTGTTTTGGCCGCCCGCGCTTACGCGCGTACGGCGGCCTACGATGCCGCCATCTCCACCTGGTTCGCCGGCGTGCTGAAAGATGAATATCCGCGCCGTCTGTCGTTCGCCGGCCGTTTGAAACAAACGCTGCGATACGGCGAGAACCCGCACCAAACAGCCGCGCTGTATGTCACCGAAGAAAAGCGCCCCGGCATTGCCACTGCACAGCAGTTGCAAGGCAAGGAACTCAGCTACAACAACATCAACGATACCGACGCGGCGTTTGAGTTGGTGGCTGAATTTGCCGAACCTGCGTGCGCGATCATCAAACATGCCAACCCGTGCGGTGTGGCGTTGGGCAAGGATTGCTTGGATGCATATTCCAAAGCCTTGATGTGCGATCCGGTCTCGGCCTTCGGCGGCATCATCGCGCTCAACCGCAAAATTGATGGCCCAACGGCCGCCAAAATTTCCGAGTTGTTCACCGAAGTTGTCATCGCGCCGGAAGCGGACGACGACGCCATATCGATCTTTGCCAAAAAGAAAAACCTGCGTTTGTTGGTGACGGGCGGTATGCCCGATGTTCATGCGCCAGGTAAAACAGTGCGCAACGTGGCCGGCGGCTACCTGGTGCAGGGCCGCGACAACGGCCATGTTGCCGAAAAAGATTTGAAAGTCGTTACGCAAAAGAAGCCGACCGATCAGCAAACCAAAGATTTGTTGTTTGCCTTCACGGTCTGCAAGCACGTGAAATCGAATGCCATTGTGTACGTGAAAAACGGCGCCACGGTGGGCATTGGCGCCGGTCAAATGAGCCGCATTGATTCCGCGCGCATTGCGCACATCAAATCAAAAGAAGCCGCTGCGGCTGCGGGCCTCAAAGAAGCGCTGACGGTGGGCTCGGTTGTGGCGTCCGATGCGTTCTTCCCATTCCCCGATGGCCTATTGGTCACCGCCGAAGCGGGGGCTGTGGCCGTCATTCAGCCGGGTGGTTCGATCAAGGACGAAGATGTGATCAAAGCCGCGGATGAAAAAGGTTTGGCGATGGTCCTGACAGGTATGCGCCACTTCAGGCACTAAAAGTCGTTTATGTCGGCTCTTTCACGCCGCGTAAGATCCATAATCCAATTCCGAGGAACACCAGCACTGTGGCCAGGCCCCAGCGCTGGTTGCCGATGGCCGCTGTGCCCCACGCAACTGCTAATGGACCTAAGAACGCGATGGCTTTGCCGGTCAGCGCGAACAACCCAAACATTTCGGTGCGAATGTCTTCCGGGGCCAGGCGCGCCATCATGGTGCGGCTCGCGGCCTGCACAGGCCCAAAAAACGTGCTCAAGATCAGCGCCCAAACCCAAAACCACTCTTTGCTGGGGGCAGACAGCGTTAAGGCCCCAAACACAATCACCGCGACGACGCTGATGGAAATCGTCCGCTTCGAGCCCAAGTGGTCATCCACCCACCCAAATGCCGCCGCCCCTAAACCGGCTGTGACGTTCAGCGCGATGCCCAGCTGAATCACCTCTGCCACACTCATGCCGAAGGTCCCGGCCGCAAAAATACCGCCAAAAGCAAAAATGGTGTTTACGCCGTCGTTGTAAAACGTGCGTGCGATCAGAAACCGGATGATATCCGGGTATTTACGCGCCTTGATCAACGTCTCGCGCAGTTGGCTCAAGCCATTGCGTACGGCCGTTGCAATGGGCTGCTGATGCAGCGTGGTATCGCTGGCCCACAGGAAGAACGGCAACGAGAAGATCGCAAACCACACGGCCACAATCAAACTGGTCGCGCGGACGGGCCCCGCCACAACAGCGCTCAGTCCGAAGGGGGCCGGCTCGGCTTGAATAAACACGAACAAGCAAATCGCCAGACACAACAGCCCGCCGCCATAGCCGCAGCCCCAGGCCCAGCCCGATATGCGGCCCAGTTTGCTGGCAGGTGCGATACCGGGCAGCATGGCGTTGTAAAATACCTGCCCGACTTCAAAGCCGATATTGGCGATCACGACGGCTACCAGAATCCACAGCACCGACGCGCTTTTTGGTTCTGCGTACCACAACAGCGATGTGGCGATCAGAGTGGCGATGGAGCAAACCGCCACCCACAGTTTGCGCCGGCCCGAGTAATCGGCAATGGCCCCCACGACTGGGCTGATCAATGCAATCAGCAGCGCCGATAAACTTTGCGCCGATCCCCACCACGCCGTGCCTTCTTCAACGCTAGGGGCGACGCCTTGCGTA
>JAEUKL010000391.1 GCA_016793005.1 Rhodospirillaceae bacterium
AAACGCCGGCCCGCTGCTTCACAAAAGCCAGTGTATCGCCAACGGTAGTCTGGGCATTTTTAAGAACGCCACGGCGTAGAGGCTCTTTCACGGTTTTCATCAACACCGCGACGACCAGGCCCGGCAAGCCGACAGCCAGAAACACAACCTGCCACGGTTCCATGTGGCCAACGAAGGGCAACTCCAACGACGGCGTAACCGCAATCACGCCGCCGCCGACAATCAGCGCCAAGCCTGAACCAATATAGACTCCTGTAGCATAGATACTGATCGCCAGCGTCCGCCGATCAGCTTTGAAGTAATCGTTCAGCAGCGAGTATGCGGCCGGCGACAGCGCGGCCTCGCCCACGCCCACGCCCACGCGCGCCATGAACATCTGCCAGAACGAGCGCGACAAGCCGCATGCTGCGGTCATCAGGCTCCAGACAAAAATGCCCACCGCGATCACTTTGGTGCGGTTCACACGGTCTGCCAGCCAGCCGATAGGCACACCCAGTACCGTGTAGAAAATTGCGAAAGCCAGCCCGTGCAACAGACTGATCTGCACATCGCTGATCTGCAACGTTTCGCGTATGGGCTTGACCATCAAGGTCAAGATCGTGCGGTCGATATACGAGACCGTATAAGCCAGCACCAGCACCCCCACCACATACCACGCATAGGATTCCGGCGGGTAATCTTGAGTGTCTGCTGCAGGGACAACAGGATCAATGGCATCAGAATTGGGTGCGTTCACTATTAGCCCTACCGCAATAAATCTGGCACACTTCAGCTTAGGATAGCGGGCCGGTACATGACAGCGGATTCACCATCGCGCATTCAATCCAGTGAGACGACCATTGACCACATTGGTCTGGTGGGGCGCGATATCCATAAAATGATTGCGGCGTTCAGGCATCTTGGTTTTGTCGTGACCGAACCGGCTGCCCTGACGCAGCCAGGACCCGATGGCGAGCCGGTGTCATTAGGGCAAATGTCGGCGCACGTCATTTTCGGTGACACATACATCGAGCTGACCGCCGTCGACCGCCCGGGCCAAGGCAACCACCTTGATCCATGGCTCGCACGCCATGAAGGCCTGCATATCATGGCGCTGCGGACACAAGACGCCAAGCAAAGCTGGGACGATTTGGCAGCGCACGGCGTGGTGATGCCGCCCATGCGCGCAGCCTCGCGCGAGGTCAACGCCGGCGGCAAAAAAGGCATCGCCGACTTTAAGTGGTTCCAAATCCCGGACTCGATTTCGCGTGAAGGATTTTCGTGCGTGGTCGAACACCAGACCCCGGAGCTGGTGTTCATTGAAAGCCTGACCCATCATCCCAATGGCGCCTTGGCGCTGCGCGGCGTGTGCGCGTTGGTGGATGACTTGAACGACGCTGTAAGCCGCTACCAACGTTTGCCAGGCGCGAACATCGAACCGTTTGCGCTAGGGCGGTACGTCGTGCTGAAAAATCAGCGCTTCATCGCCATGACACCCAAAGGCATGGCGGCCATGTGCCCCGGCGCCAAGCTGCCCGCGCCGCCATGTTTTGCAGGCTTTGCCGTGCATGTGCGCAGCATTGCCGAGACGTGCAATTATCTGGCGCAAAAAGGAATTGCCTACCAGCCCGCCAGCGAGCTCAGCGTATGGCTGAAGCCCGAACTGGCGTGCGGTGCGGTGCTGCTGCTGATTGACCAGCAGGCGCCGATTTAGGTCGGCCGGGTTTAGTTCTTTGCGTCGGCAGGAATGCCGGCGAAGGCTGATTTCCAACCATCAAGCTGCGGGTGGGTGACGTTGAAAATCGTCACTGTTTTACCTTTGGCATCCGGGTTCACCAATGCGTTGACGGCGACCGCCGCCACATCGGCGCGCGTAATCATCCCCGGCACCTCGACATCGCCCTGCATGATACCAATGGGGTTTTGCCCACCGTCACGATTCCACAAACCGACGGGCCGGATCACGGTGTAGTTCAGCCCACTCGCGCGCAAATAGTTTTCGCCCTCCAGCTTGTTGGACAAAACCTTGGCCATGACTTTCTGGAAATCCGTCCCTTCGGCAACGTTAGGCCGCGTGACACCCACCGAAGAAATCAGCACGAACTGCTTCACGCCGGTTTTTCTGGCCTCGTCCACCAAGACGGCCACGCCTTTGTTGTCCACCAGATCAGGCGTGTTGGTGTTGTCTTTAAAGCTGTTGGAGCCGACGGCGAAGATGATGCGGTCAACGCCCTTGGTGATGTTCTTGAGGGTCTTGGGATCGCGCACGTCGGCCTTCACCCACTGCACGTCTTTTACTTCTTCTTTTGCCTTGTCGATGTTGCGCGAAAATCCTTTCACTTTCACACCCTGAGCCTTCAGCAACTCAACCGCGACCTTACCGACGCGGCCCGTAGCGCCGGCCACCAGCACTGTTTCACCGGCCATGGACGGCAACACCGGCGCGGGCTTCGCGGCCCCTTCTTGCGCGTGCGCAGGCTTTACGACCGTAACGTTGCCGCAATGGCCGAAGAACGCCAGTGAGGCAACGGTTGCAATAATTGCGCGGCGTTTAATCATGTGAGATCCCCCAAGAATTGACGCGCCATATCAGCACATTCACGGCTGAAACTTAAAGGCCCAAAAAGAAACCGGGGCTGTTTTGCAACAGCCCCGGTGTGTTTACCTGATGGTGTGTTTACCTGATAAAGCCTTAGCGTTTGTCTGAGCCTGAATCGTGCTTGTTGCCCAGGAATAAGCCGTTGGCGGCCCACAACCCCGCCAGCACCGCGCCCACCACGGCCACGATAGCCGGCGACGAGACAACGGCATCCAAAGCGGTTTTGGCTTGGGCGCCGATGTAATCGGCCGCGCGGTACACCGGCACGTCGATAAAGTTCTTGGCCTTGTACTTGGTTTCGGTATCGAGCTTGCTGAACAGCATTTCGCGGCCCGGGCGAATGAACGCGTACTCGCCCCAACGGCGCAGCACGATCACCACCGCCAGCACGCCGAACACGTTGACGATAGACAGCGTAAGGAAGCCCAGCACCATCACGATCGGCACAAACGTCAACAGTGCGCGCACGCCGAAGGTCGAAGCAATGCGGCCGGTTAAGAACAATTGCGTGATAATCGTCAACGACTGCACAATAAAGTCGATGTTGGCGAATACTTCTGTGCGGCGCGTAGTTTCGGTGAAGGTTTCTTCAACGATGCGCAGTTGCTCGAAGTACAGGAACGTGTTGGCCGCCGACAACAGCACCACGAACGTGGCAATGGCAATCAGGTAGGGCGACTTCAACACAATGGAGATTCCCGCAAACGGGTTGCCGCCCAAAGCCTTGTCGGGCTTGGCCCCTGAGCCTGCGGCAGAGCCTGCCTCTTGGGCAGCGCTGTTGCTCCAGATGTTCAGCAGGATGCGCTGGCACACAATGGCGCCGACAAAGCCCGCCGCACCCATGAACATCACGCCGGAGTTACCAACAGAATCGACCACCAGCCGCGTCGTTAAAGGGCCGATCAATGCGCCGAGCGTGCCGCCCGCCGCGACAAAACCGAACAGGCGCTTGGTCTGTTCGCTGGAGAACATTTCCAGCAGGAAGCTCCAGAACACCGAGACCAGCATCAGGTTCAGAACGCTGATCCAGATGTAGAAGAAGGAACCGACGAACTGGCTTTTTTCGTCGACTTTAAAATATATGCCGATCACCACCATGATGATGGCGACAACGCCGTAGATCCACGGCAGCAGCAGCGTTCTGCGGACTTTACCGACCAGCCAGCCGTAGATCGGCACAATGGCGATGGAGAAGATCGCGGTGTACAGCCACAAGTCGGCGACGTAACCGCGACCGAGAATGGTGCCGACTGTTTCCCGCACCGGCCGGACAGCGAAGTAGCTGCCCAGTACGAAAAAGAACAAAAAGAACGCGGCCAGTACGCGCGATACTTCGTTTGGCTCAACGCGTGCAAAGCGCGACAGCAATTTCTGCAAGGCCGTCGGTTCAGAAGCAGTGTTCATTCAACCTCTCCTCGACTCTTCACCGCGACCTGATGATAAAGTGACGATGACTAAAGTGATGTGATGATAACGTGATGACCGTTAAGGCGGGCACTATAGTGAAGGCCCACGGCCTGCGGGAGTCCCGGCTTAGGATACAGGCGTAGATCGGCCATTCCGTGGTCTGGCCTTGACCTGACCGAAGCGGGCCCTCGACCCCCCATGCTACCTGGGGCTGTGAGATTTTAAACGAACCATGAGATTTTAAACGAACCGAAGGGGAGTATGACTTATGAGAACTTACCTTAAACACATGGCACTGGCGGCCTTACTGCTGGCTGGCTCAAGCGCGTGGGCTGCCGATCAAGGGACGGTGCTGGTGACAGGCGCCAACCGCGGGATCGGGTTGGAATTCGTGAAACAATATGCCGCCAAGGGCTACAAAGTCATCGCCACGGCGCGCAAACCGGGCGAAGCCAAAGACCTGCAAGACCTGGCCAAGACCGATAAAGATATCGTGATCGAAACGCTGGACGTCAGCGATCTGGCCTCCATCGACACCCTGGCCGCAAAGTATAAAGGCCAGCCCATTGATATCCTGATCAACAATGCTGGCATTACCGGCAGCCCCGAGAAGCAGCAGTTTGGCACGATTGATTACGCCAGTTTCAACGACGTGATGGACACGAACGTGCGCGGGCCGCTGAAAATGTCGGAAGCCTTCGCCGACAGCGTGGCCGCCAGCAAACAAAAGAAGATCATCGTCATCACCTCAAGCGAAGGCTCGATCAGTGATGTGAAATCAAACCGCCAGCCCTTCTATCGCGGCAGCAAGGCGGCCGTGAATATGGTCTTTAAGAACATTTCCTTCGCGCTCAAGGGCAAAGGGATCGCTGTGGGCCTGTTGAATCCGGGTCCGGTGGATACGGATATGATGGCCGCAGCCCGTGGCCGCATGCCGCTGCGCACGACGGAATTAGCTGTCCGCGAACTCAGTGCGATCACGGAAAAGTTGACGCTTGAGCAAACCGCGACGTTCTTTAACTTCGACGGCACAACATTACCCTGGTAACGCGAGGATGAATTGAACGACCGGGTCATTATCGTTGGTGGTGGCCCGGTCGGTCTTGTGACGGCCCTTAACCTTGTGCGCGCGGGCGTACCCGTCACCGTGCTGGAGCGTGCCGCCCAAATGCACGCCGAGCCCCGCGCCTCGACGTTCCATGCCCCGACGCTGGAACTGCTGGATACCTTAGGGCTGACCGAAAAACTGATTGCGCTGGGCCGCCCGGCCCCGCAGTGGCAGTACCGCATGTTCGAAACCGGCGAAGCGGCCGTGTTCGACATGACGTTGATTGCCCATGAAACGCGCTACCCGTTTCGCCTGCAATGCGAACAATTCAATCTGGTGAAAGTCGCTGTTGAGGCGCTGAACCGCGAAGCCCCTGGGGCCGTGCTGTTCGGCGCCGACGTGACGGATTTTGCGCAAAGTAAAGACGGCGTGCGCGTTACGTTCACACACAACAACACATCACAAACGCTGGATGGCGCATGGCTGATCGCAGCCGACGGCGCGGCCTCGACTGTGCGCACGAAATTAGGGATCAGCTTTGAAGGGTCCACGTATCCGCAAGTGTCGTTCACCGTGGGCACGACATTCCCGCTGCACGACCACATGACTGGCCTGCTGGGTGTAAATTACTTCTGGTCCGACTTCGGGCCCTGGGGGCAATTCCGCACCGGCCTGATGTGGCGGGTAGGCTGGTCGCCGCCGCCGGATAGCATCAACGAAGATGTGCTGTCCGACGATGTGGTGCAGGCCAAGCTGGCCAAGATCTGCCCGGCGGGCGCACCTTACGATCTGATCACCGCGCGGCTGTACCGCGTGCACCGGCGCATTGCCGGAACATTTTATCAAGGTCGCATTATCCTGGTGGGCGATGCCGCCCATTTGAACAGCCCCACCGGCGGCTTTGGCATGAACGGCGGCGTGCAGGATGCCTTCAACCTGACGTCCAAGCTGGTGAAGATTCTGAACGGCGCGGCATCTGAGCCTTTACTCGATCACTACACGCGGCAAAGACGCTCTGCCGCCGTGGATGACATTCAATCGACGTCCGACACCAACTACCGCCGCCATCGCGAGAAGGATGCCGACAAGCGCCGCGAAGCCTTAAAAGACCTGCAAGCCATTACGGCAGACCCCGACAAGCACCGGGCATACCTGTTGGACAATGCCCTGATCACGTCGTACCGGCGCTCGGAAGCAATGTCCTAAGAAGCAATGCCCTAAAGCGGCGGCAATGTCCTAGTGCAGGTTCCGTGAGCCCCGTTTCCTTCAGTAAAACGATAATTTAGGGGCCTACCCCCCGCCAAACCGCGGCCCTTTGCTTGTCCGTTTTTCGCCCCCGCGATACCCTGATGCCTAGAATCACCGCTGATGTTCCATCAGCGCACCGACCTTTGGGGAAAAGTCGTCAATGAAGCGCGTACTTTCAATCATCGCCGTGCTGAGCGTGTGGACCGCCGCAACCTTTGCGCAGGAATCGCCGACGCCATCGACACCACCAGCAGCGCCAACGTCACCGACACCACCAACGGCGCCCACGCCACCGACTGCACCGACATCGCGCAAAGTCGAAGTGAACGCCGGCAAGGATGTCTCGGTCATTGAGCGCGACGTAAAAGACATCATT
>JAEUKL010000407.1 GCA_016793005.1 Rhodospirillaceae bacterium
ATCAAGTTGTGGAAAGCAGTGTGCTGGAAGCCGCGATCACGTATGCCAAAGACTTGGCCGCCAACAAAACCATCCGCCGCACCAGCCAGATTGCGCCAATGCCCGTAGCTGCGGATTTTTTCGCCGAGCAGCGCAAGGCCATCGCCAAGAAAGCGCGGGGCTTTGAAGCGCCGCCCGCAGCTATTGATGCGGTGGAAGCCAGTGTCACCAAACCTTTTGCTGAAGGTCTGCAAATTGAACTCGCCATCTCGCGCCGGTTGAAGGCCTCCGACCAGTCCCGTGCGCAGCGGCACTTGTTCTTTGGCGAGCGCGAAGTGGCGCGCATCCCGGATATTCCCAAGGATATCGCGCTGCGCCCGATCAAAGCCGTCGGCATCATCGGGGCGGGCACCATGGGGCGCGGCATTGCCATGGCGTGCCTGAATGCAGGTTTGACGGTGCGCTGGCTGGATCGCGCGCAGGAGTTCTTGGACAAAGGTGTTGAGGCCGTACGCGCGACCTATCAGCGCGATGTGGAGAAGGGGCGGTATTCGGACGTTGTGCTGGCCGAGCGCATGATGCGCCTCACGACATCTATCGACTTTGCCTCGTTTGCCGACGTCGACCTGGTGATCGAAGCGGCCTTCGAGGACATGAAAATTAAGCAGGATCTGTTCCGACAGTTGGACGCGGTGTGCAAGCCTGGTGCAATTCTGGCCAGTAATACCTCGACCTTGGATGTGGATCAGATTGCAAGCGTGACCAAACGCCCGGCCGATGTGATTGGCTTGCACTTCTTCTCGCCGGCCAATGTCATGCGCCTGCTGGAAGTGGTACGCGGCAAAGAAACCGCCAAAGATGTTGTCGCCACCGCCATGAGTTTCGGCAAACACATCGGAAAGGTCGCAGTGCTGTCGGGCGTGTGCTTCGGCTTTATTGGCAACCGCATGTTCGAAGGCTATGTGCGAGAGTCACAAAATCTGCTGCTGGAAGGGGCAACGCCATCACAGGTCGACAAAGCGTTGACAGGCTATGGCATGGCCATGGGCCCCTGCGCGGTGATGGATCTGGCGGGCGTGGATGTGAGCTACCTCACACGCGAAGGTAACCGCGCCAATTTGCCCAATGACCCACGCTACTGCCTGATCGGGGATAAGCTTTATCACATGGGCCGCTACGGCCAGAAAACTGGCAAGGGTTTTTACAGCTACGTAAATGGTAAGCCCGAGGACGATCCCGAAGTGCTGGCCTTGATTAAAACGGAAGCGCAACGGTTGAACGTGGCGCAGCGCGCGCACACAGCTGAAGAAATTGTCGCGCGTTGCCTCTATCCGCTCATCAACGAAGGCGTGCAGATTCTGGACGAAGGCATCGCGCTGAGGCCCGTGGATGAAGATGTGGTGTGGGTGTCGGGTTATGGCTTCCCACGATATCGCGGTGGGCCATTGTTTTATGCGGATTTGATCGGGCTTAAGACGATTGTTGAGGGCATGACGGCTTTTGCAGCATCGTTGGGCAACGATTTCAACTACTGGACGCCGGCGCCATTGTTGGCCAAGCTTGTCGCTGAAGGAAAGACATTGAACCACTGGGGGCGGGAATGAGTATCGAGAGATTCCGACTGGATGGACAAGTTGCGATTGTCACAGGCGCAAGCCGGGGCATCGGCAAAGCCATCGCGCTGACGCTGGCCGGGCTGGGGGCGAAGGTTGTGGTTTCAAGCCGGAAGGTCGAGGCCTGTCAGCCGGTGGTTGATACCATTAAGGCGAGCGGCGGCACGGCGATTGCCGTTGCCTGCAACGTGGGTGACTCGAGCCAGTTGGAGCAGCTGGTCGCCGCCACCGAAGTGCAATTGGGCGCGCCGCGTATTTTAGTGTGCAACGCTGCCTCGAACCCTGTTTACGGGCCCATGGCGAACATTGACGACAAGGTGTTCGAGAAGATCATGAACGTGAACGTGCGCAGTAACATTACGCTCATCAACCGCGTCTCGCAGGGTATGGCCGCACAAGGTGGCGGCGCGGTGGTGCTGTTGTCCAGCGTTGTGGGTTTCGCCGGCAGTAAGAACATCGGCACCTACGCAGTCTCGAAAGCGGCCGATGCGCAGTTGGCCCGCAACTACGCCATCGAATTGGGCCCAAAAAAAATCCGAGTCAATGCCGTAGCTCCCGGCCTGATCAAAACCGACTTTGCCGAGGCTTTGTGGTCTGGCCCCGGTGGCGATGCCTTTGCCCAGAAAACGCCGCTGGGCCGTTTGGGCGAGCCCGACGACATCGCAGGTGTGGTTGCGTTCCTGGCCTCGGATGCGGCGCGCTTCGTGACGGGGCAAACCATCATTACAGACGGCGGCGTGATGATTGCCGATCCGTTTTAAGCCTTTCAGACACGCAAAAAAAGGCGCTGGACTTCACCAGCGCCTTTTTGTTTGGGTGTTGACCGTATTACTGGATAATCAGGAACAAGTCTTCTTCGCCGCGCTTGACCGACAGGGCCACTTGGCGACCGCCTTCCTTCAGCGCTTTCTCAAACTCGTTCACGGTCTTCACCGGTTTGCGGTTGACGGCCGCGACCACGTCACGTTCGCGTAAACCCGCCTGATAGGCCGCCGAGCCACGCTGCACCTGTTTCACGATCACGCCTTTGTTGCCGTCGCCCGATTCCGGGTTTGAGAAGCTGGCGCCTTCCAGGGCTTCGCGTTCTTCAATGGCGGCGACTTCCTGTTTTTCCGGCACCTTCTCCAGCGTGACTTTCACTTCTTTCTTTGCGCCGTCGCGGATAATCACCAGATCGACGGTGCTGCCGACCTGGCTGAGGCCGACGCGGTTGCGCAAATCAGCCGAGCTTTTGACGGACTTGCCGTTCAACGTGATGGCGACGTCGCCGGCCTTCAGGCCGGCCTTGTCGCCGGGCGAACCTTTTTCGACGCGCTGGATTACAGCACCTTCGTTCTGGCTGACGTTTAAGCTCTTGCTCAATTCCGGCGACAGGTCGGCAATGACGATGCCGATGCGGCCACGGCGGACTTCGCCATGCTCGATCAACTGGCCCATGACGTTCGAGATGATCGACGTGGGCACGGCAAAACCGATCCCGACGTTGCCGCCGCCGCTTGATCCCATGATGGCGGTGTTCATGCCCACCATTTCACCTTTCAGGTTGATCAGCGGGCCACCCGAGTTACCAGGATTGATGGCGGCGTCCGTTTGGATGAAGTCTTCGTAGCCTTCAATGTTCAGGCCCGAACGGCCCAGCGCGCTGACGATGCCTGACGTCACGGTCTGGCCCAGACCGAAGGGGTTGCCGATGGCCACGGCAAAGTCACCGACTTGCAGTTTACCGGAATCACCTATGGGCAAATCCACCAGGTCCTTGGCATCGATTTGCAGCAGGGCCACGTCAGTGGCTTCGTCGCTGCCGATTTTCTTGGCCACGAATTCACGATTGTCTTTCAGACGCACCGTAATTTCGGTGGCGTCATCGACAACGTGGTGGTTGGTCAACACGTAACCTTTTTTCGCGTCAACGATCACGCCCGAACCGGCGGACTGGCGTTCGCGCTTGGGCATACGCTCGGGGACATCGAAGAATTTGCGGAACATCGGGTCGTTGAACAGGGGGTTATTGGACATGTCCTGTTTTACGGACACGTTCACAACCGCCGGCACGGCGCGTTCGATCAGCGGTGCGAGGGTGGGGATGCCATCGCGCATGGGCGCGTTGGGGATTTGCGCTTGGCTGTAACCGGGGACCATCACCGACGCTCCCGCCAGGGCGGCAACGACGGCGGCGGTTGTGAGAAGGCGGGCAGAGTAGTGCGTGACGAGGGCGGACATGTTCTTAAAAGGCCTTTCTTGCCGAATTTCGTAACGACTGTGTGTCGTGAAGCGAGTGTTGCGAACCGAATTTTTGAGCGGGCCGGCATGGCGTCGCTGTGGCCTAAATGTTAGCGGTTCACTCCAACCGTGCAATCCCCGTAACAGCTATTTAATCTCGCCAAACTGGCGGTTTTGCTGGGTTTTTAACGGGGTTCGCAATCGCGTAATTTTCGCTTTTCGCCCACAGGCCGGGCTGGCGCTTTCGCTATCGTCCAGCAGGATGATGGCGGTTATGGTTTGCCGCGCATTCTGGGGAGGGACTCGCATGCAGGTATCCGTTATCGCGCGATTGGCGGCTGTACTCATGGTTCTTTTTGCAGCCGCGTGGGGTGTGGCCAGCAGGGCGGCCGAGGGCGGCGTGCTGGTGTTCGGCGGCAATCGCGATACCGGTTTGGAAATCGTGCGCCATCTGAAAAGCAAGGGCGATGCGGTGACAGTTTTTGTGCGCGCGACGTCCGATGTGACTGAGCTGAAAAAACTGGGCGTTGCGACCGTCACCGGCGATGCCTTGAAGGCTGACGACGTCAAAGCCGCGATTGCTGCGGGCAAGTACCGCGCGGTTGTCAGTTCCCTGGGCGGCAAGCGGGGCGAACCTCGGCCTGACTTTGAAGGCGTGAAAAACGTTGTCGACGGCGCCAAAGCAGCGGGGGTTAAACGCATGGTGTTGGTGACGGCGATTGGCGTAGGCGATTCTGCCGGCGCGGTCTCGCCCGACGTTCACAAAATTCTGGGGCCTATCTTCGCGCAGAAGGTCAAGGGTGAGGATTATCTGAAAGCCTCGGGCCTGACGTATACGATCATCCGCCCCGGAGGCTTGGGTTCAGGCGTGCCGACCGGGACAGCCAAACTGACCGAGGACAAAACGGTCGGCAGCGAAATCTACCGTGAGGACCTGGGCCAGGTAACGGCTGACACCATTGACGACCCCAAGACCTACAACAAAACCTTCTCAGCGATTGATCCGACCATGATGGAAGCAGGCCCGCTGACGCCGCGGCCAGGTCTTGTGGCCCCGCAAAAGTAAACCCTTGTTAAAGGAATCGGGTCATAAACGGTGACCGGCTAGGCCGGAGCGCCGCGAACCCGTTGTGGGTCATGCGGAGCCGCACTTTGAGGTCGCTATGGCTGACGATTTCCGCGCGAAATACGACGAGCTCAAGGGCATCATCAAAGGTCTTGGGACAGCGTTCCGGTACGCCAATCTGCAAATCGATTTGCGGTCGCTGTATTCGGTCAATCTGGCCTATTCATCGTCGGGCGAGGACCTGTGGTTGCGCCAGTTCATGAAATCGGTGCTGCGGAGCGGGCAGCCGGGATTCTATGTCGACCTTGGGTGCAACGAGCCGATTATTACGTCGAATACGTATTTGTTTTACAGCTACGGCTGGCGCGGGATCTGCATCGACGTGAGTCCGCAGTTTGCCGATGACTTTAAAGCCCTGCGCCCGCGCGACGTCGTCGTGCATGCGGCCATCAGCGATCAAAATCGGCCCTTATACTTTGCAACCCAACGCGCAGTGGCTGGTCATAAGACGGGGCGCGTTACGTCCAGTCCCGATGACTTTGACCTGACGTACTTCCCGTCCATCGAAGTGAAGTCGCGGACCTTGGCTGATGTGCTGCGCGCGCATGTTCCGGCCGGCCAGGTGATCGATTTTATGTCGATTGACCTGGAAGATTCCGAACTGCCGGCGCTGCGTTCCAATGATTGGGCCGCGTATAAGCCGCGCGTTATTCTGATCGAGTGCGGCACGGGTTTTGATCCGTTGGCCCCATTGAATTTCCCTACGATCAAGTTTCTCGCTGACCTCGGCTACAAGTACGAAGGTTATTCCTGCAACAACGTGTTGTTGACTGGGCCGAACTTCGCTTCGCCTTGAAGGCTTAAGGCTGCGGTGAGCAGCAGAACTTGCACTTCTTAGCCTTCAACGGAATAGCCGACGTGCACTCTACGCACTCTTTTTCGGTTGCGGCCTTCGGTTGATCGGTCATGGCGCGCAGCCGGTTCATCTGCTTTACCACCAGGAACACGGCAAAAGCCACGATGGTGAAGTCGATCACCGTATTGATAAACATGCCGTAGGCGACCACAGGTGCCCCTGCATCGCGTGCGGCTTGCACACTGGGGTAGCTGCCTTCGCTGAGTGTGAAAAACAGGTTTGAGAAGTCGACTTTCCCGAGCAACACGCCAATGGGCGGCATCAGTACGTCGTTCACAAGCGAGGTCGTTATTTTACCGAACGCGGCCCCGATAATCACGCCGACGGCCAAGTCGACCACGTTGCCGCGCATCGCAAATTCGCGAAATTCCTTAAGCATGATCAAATCCTCATAGTGTTAGCCCCGGCGCTAGGGTAGCTGAATCGATGGGTGGGGCAAGCCTGATGCTGGTCTGCTTTGCGCGGATAACAGCGCCCAAAACAAAACCGGCGCCCCCTTAGGGAGCGCCGGTTGATGATTTTGTTTTTTTGTCGCGTTTTAGCTTTTCGGGATCGCAGCCCATGCGCCTTTCCAGGCCGTCACGGGGGCACCATCTTCGCTGATCACTTCCACTGTTTTACCGACAGCGTCCTTGTTGGTCAGGGCATCAGCCATCACCAAGCCGACATCTGAGCGGCAGATGCGGCCCGCCAAATTAGCGCCGGCCGGGCCGAACTTCAGGCCGACTTTGCCGGGGTCGCAGTTCTGCAAACCGCCGGGGCGTACAATCGTGTAGGAAATGCCGCTTTTACGGACATGCTCTTCACCTTTGCCCTTCCACATCAGAACCATGCCGAAGCGCTTGTTCAGGAAGGTTTCAGGGTTGGTGTCGCCGGCGCTGATCGAGGACATGAGCACGAAGTGCATAATGCCTGCGGCCTTTGAGGCATCAGCCAGGCTTGCCACGCCTTTGTAATCCACATTCTCGGCATTGTTCGGCGGTTCAACGCCGCCCGCACCAATGGTCGAGATCACGAACGTCGCGCCCTTTAGCGCAGACGCCAAAGTTTCCGGCTTGGTCACGTCGGCTTCTACCACTTCAACACCGGCTTCAACGTCGCCTGCTTTTGACTTGTCGCGCACCGACAGGCGCACTTTGTAGCCTTGCTCTTTTAGAATCTTCACCAGCGGCAGGCCGCTCTTGCCGCCGCCAACGACCAGTACTGTTTCACCCGCCGCATAGGCTGTTGTCGCCAACCCGAACGCCGCGACAAACGCCACAATCGCTTTTACGAAACGCATCTTTAGGCTCCCTCAAAATGATCCCCCGAAAACCCATGGGCTTACGCCACGGGCGACGGGCCAACACTAGCGCATTGTCACCGTCCAGGAAAACAACCGCACAGAGAGATTAAGGCAGACTGTTCGCTGTTTGGTTTTTGCTCGACATGCCATCATAAACCCTTAAAGATCGTGGACATTCTCCAACCCAACTTAATTTTCGTTCCGCTTATTTTCCTACCTGCAAGGGGTCGCCGTATGATGTTGCGTCGTTTTGTTGCTGTATCTGCGGCCATTTTGCTGCTTGGCGTAAACTCGGTTGCCGGCCAAGAGGGTGACCACCCGCCGCCGCCGCGCGCAGCCCCTCTGAAACCGGTCGAGATGACAGAAACGCTGCCGCCGCCGCGCGAAGGCGTGATCGTGTTCGGTGGCAATCGGGATACGGGTTTGGAAGTGGTCAAAAGCCTTCTCGCGCGTGGGGAGAAGGTGACGGTGATGGTGCGCGCATCATCCGACAAAACAGAGCTTGAGAAGTTGGGCGTGACGTTGGTCGAGGGCGATGCAATGGACGCAGCCCAAACCGCCAAGGCTGCGGCGTCGCAATACTTCAAGGCGGCGATCTCTACACTCGGCGGCGGAACGCCGGAACGCCGAATTGATTTTGACGGCAACAAGAACGCTATTGATGCCGCCAAGGCGGCTGATATTCCCCGCTTCGTGCTGGTATCAGTGATCGGCACGGGCACCAGTAAGTCGTCTGCCCCTTTGTTCTCGCGCCTGGTGCTGCGCAAGGTTCTGCCGTTGAAGGAAGAGGCTGAGAACTACCTGATCGCCTCGGGCCTGAAGTACACAATCATTCGGCCCGGTGGCTTGCTGGCGCGGCCGGCTGAGGGCAAGTCAGTGCTGACGGAAGACCCGGAAAAATTCAGTTGGATGATCCGCGCTGATCTCGGCAAGCTGACGGCCGATACGGTCTATGACGCCGCGACGGTGAATAAAATTTACACGGCTTTCGATCCGACGCGGGACACGTTCTTCTCGGGCTTGCGCGAGAGGTTGTCTGAGAAAAAAGACCAGGAGCAGAAATAATGTCGATGGCGTGGGCGCTGTTGGGGATCGCGGGGCTTTGCGAAGTGGGGTTCACCACGGCCCTGAAGTACGCCGATGGGTTCACGAAGCTTGTGCCCACGCTGATCTTTGGCGTGCTGTATGTGGCCAGCGCCTGGTTTTTGGCGCAGGCCGTGAAAACATTGCCTTTAGGAACAGCCTACGCGGTGTGGACCGGCATTGGGGCCGTGGGCACGGCCCTGATCGGCATCGCGATCTTCGGCGATCCGGCGACACTTGCGCGGTTGTTCTTCCTGGCCCTGATCGTGATCGGGATCGTCGGTTTGAAGTTCGTCTCGGCGAGCTAGCTGAGATTCTCAACAATCGCGGCGATGCCCTGGCCGCCACCGATGCACATTGTAATCAGGCCGTATTTACTGCCAGTGCGTTTCAGTTCGTAAATTGTTTTCACGGTGATGATTGCACCTGTGGCCCCGACAGGGTGCCCCAAGGCAATGGCGCCGCCATTGGGATTTGTTTTGTCGGCGGGTAAACCCAAATCCTTTGCGACGGCCAGCGCCTGCGAGGCAAAGGCTTCGTTCGATTCAATTACCGCCATATCGGATACTTTTAGTCCGGCACGTTGCAGCGCTTTGGTGACCGCAGGCACTGGGCCAATGCCCATTTCACTGGGCTCAACGCCGGCATAGGCGTAGCTGACCAGGCGCGCCAGGGGCTTCAAGCCTTTAGCCGCTGCCGTTTTGGCATCGGCCAGCACAACGGCGGCAGCGCCGTCATTGATGCCTGATGCATTGCCGGCTGTAACCGAGCCATCTTTCTTGAACACGGGCTTGAGTGCGCGCAGGCTTTCCGGTGTTGCGTCCTCGCGGATGTGTTCGTCGCGGTCGAAGATGGTTTTGCCTTTTTTGCTTTCAATCTCGATGGCGAGGATTTGGTCCTTAAACAATCCATCAGCGCGCGCTTTGGCGGCACGGCGATGGCTTTCAACGGCAAAAGCGTCTTGCTCGTCGCGGCTGACTTTCCATTTCGCGGCCACGTTCTCGGCGGTGATGCCCATGTGGCCATGGCCAAACGGATCGTGCAGAGCCGCCAGCATCATGTCGACGATCTTGGCGTCGCCCATCTTCTGGCCCCAGCGGCTGGCGGGCATGGAATAGGGGGCGCGGCTCATGCTTTCAGCGCCGCCGGCGGCGGCAATATCCGCATCGCCCAACATGATCTGCTGCGCGGCCGAGACAATAGCTTGTAAGCCTGAACCGCACAGGCGGTTGACGGTCAGCGCGGGCGTTTCGACGGGCAAGCCTGCGTTAATGCCGGCCACGCGCGCCATGTACATGTCCTTGGC
>JAEUKL010000425.1 GCA_016793005.1 Rhodospirillaceae bacterium
GATGCGCGGCTCAATCGACTGTAATTCAGCCAACGTCAACTCGCGCAGCTCCACACCTTTGCTTTCGGCCAGCTTCACGGCACGCCCGGTAATGTGGTGCGAGTCACGGAAGGGCACGTTCAGTTTTTGGGTAACCCAGTCCGCCAGGTCGGTGGCGGTTGAATACCCAGAACGCGCACTTTCTTTCATACGCGCGGGCACAGGCTGAATATCGGCGATCATGCCGGTGGTGGCGGCAATGCAAAGCTCCAGCGTGTCGATCACGCCGAACAGTGCTTCTTTATCTTCCTGCATGTCTTTTGAATACGTCAGCGGCAGGCCCTTCATTACCGTCAGCAAGCCCACCAGCGCGCCGATCACGCGGCCCGCTTTGGCGCGCACCAGCTCGGCGGCGTCGGGGTTGCGCTTCTGCGGCATCATGGAGCTGCCTGTTGTGAAGGCGTCCGAGAACTTGATGAACCCGAACTGCGGGCTGAACCAGATCACCAGTTCCTCGGCGATGCGCGACATATGGACGGAGAGAATGCTTGCCGCGCTCATGACTTCCAACGCGAAGTCGCGGTCGGACACCGCGTCCATAGAGTTACCCATGGGCCGATCAAACCCAAGCTTCGACGCCGTCAGCTCGCGGTTGATCGGGAACGATGTGCCGCCCAAGGCGCCTGCACCCAACGGGCATTCATTGAGGCGTTTACGCGCATCAGCCAAGCGGCCCCGGTCGCGGCCGATCATTTCCACATAGGCGAGCAGATGATGCCCAAACGTAACGGGCTGGCCCACTTGCAAGTGCGTGAAGCCCGGCATGATGGTGGCCGCGTGTGTTTCTGCTTTGTCGATCAGCACCGATTGCAGTTTCTTCAGTTCGCCATCCAATTTGTCGACGGCATCGCGCGTCCACAGGCGGAAGTCGGTGGCAACCTGATCGTTTCTGGAGCGCGCCGTATGCAAACGCCCGGCCGGAGCGCCGATCAGTTCTTTCAACCGGTCTTCCACGTTCATGTGGATGTCTTCCAAGGCATCCTTGAACGGGAAGATGCCGGCAGCTAATTCAGCCTCGACTTTTTTCAAGCCCTCGACGATGGATTTGCCGTCGTCACTTGAAATGATCTTCTGGGCGACCAACATCTCGGCATGTGCGATTGATCCGCGCACGTCTTGGGCCGCCATGCGACGGTCGAAGGGCAGGGAGATGTTGATTTCGGCCATAATCGCCGCGGGGCCTTCCGAGAAACGCCCACCCCACATCTTGCTCGTCATGTGCTACCTTCGCGTGCTTAAAGACGTCGTCAGTTTAAAGTTGATCGGTTGAGACCAGGAGTACTTATGAGCCAATCCCGCTTGATCGTCCTCGCGGTCGTCCTTGCCGCGGTGCTTATCACCGCCATTACGCTGCTGGCAAGCAAACCTGAGCCTGTCGCCAGTGCGGCCCCGCCTGAGGTCAAGAAAGTGCCGATTGAGGCTGCTTCTACGCCTCCATCGGCGCCCCCAGCGGAAGAGGTGAATGCCATCGAGTGGCACCAGATTCCCGTCCCCGGGCCCCTGGAAACCGTCTTCCAAGACTCGGCGAATGCCGATGTCACGCTCAAGTCCCTTTTTGACACGTCATTTAAGGGCAAAGTTGTGGTGGTGAATTTCTGGGCCACCTGGTGCGCGCCCTGCGTGAAGGAAATGCCCACCCTCGACGCCCTGCAAACTCAGATGGGCGGGGACAAGCTGCAGGTGATCGCCATTTCCCAAGACCGCGACGGGGCCAAGGTGACCGCACCCTTTATCGAGAAGAACGGCTGGAAAAAGGTGAGTTTTTACACCGAGCCCAAAGCCCGCTTTGCCCGCGATGCGCAAATCCGGGGCTTACCCACGACCATCATCCTCAACCTAAAGGGCGAGGAAGTGGGCCGCCTGGAAGGCACCATCGACTGGACGCGCGCCGACGTGAAGGAAGCGCTCACCCGGTTGATGGGTGGCTAAGAGGCTATTTGTTCCAAGCGAGCGCAATGCCGTTGCGCTCGAAGTAGCCCTTCATGGCCCAGGCAACGGATATGGCCACGGCGGCCCCCGCTATCACATCGGCCGTGTAGTGCACGGTGATAATGAAGCGGCTGGAGGCCACAACCACGGCAAGGCCCCAGAATAAAAACCGCGCGCGTGGCCATAAAAAGCCTAAGGCCACCATCGCGGCCGTAATGGATTGCGTGTGCCCGGACGGAAAGCCCGCACTGCGCAAGTCCAGCAGGAACGGCTCGAAGCCCGACACGCCATCGTTGAACAGATAGCGCGGGCGATGCCGCCCAAAGGCGATCTTCAGCACGTTCACGATGGTCCCCGAGGCCATCATAGAGGCGATCACAAACAGAATGGATCTAGCCCGTCGCCGCCATTCCCAATTCACAGCCGCTTGCGGGCTGTTCTTGGCGATCCATAGCGATAACCCAAACCCCAACACCGCCGGCGTGTACCAGAAGGCGCTGTTGCCCATGATAGTCAGCGTGCGGAACACACCCACCCAGGCAGCGTCGCGGTAGCCTGCAAAGAAGTGCGCAATGGCTTCATCCCACCACAAAAGGAATGGCGCGCAGACCACCCCCGCCGCTAGCAGGACAAGGCCGATGCCTTGGCTTGGAACCCACGCGGGCAGTTGGAACTGCAACGGATCGGCCTGCGAGACGTTCGCGCGGTCGTCTGATTTGAAACGGGGGTCTAAATTCATGGCAAAGAGTTCGCACGGGCGGTGGCGATGATCAAGTTCACGTTGCGCCCCCGGCTGTAGTTGTAACCCGAAACCTCGTCCAACTTTACGAACGCATAGCCAGCGGCGGTCACGCTTGTCTCAACGTTGCCGACATCGGCTTGTTCAATGGCGGCCACTGTTCCCGGCGTTGCGGTCAGCAGTTGCGCGGCGTGATCCGCATTTGTTGTGAATGTATCGGTGCCCAGCAGGAACACGGCGGAGGGCTCGGCGTAACCCACAAGCACGACATTGTGATCGGCGCGGTAAGGCTGAACAGCCCCTGACAATCGGCGTGCGAGATTCAGGTCGGTCCAGCCCGGCAGGTTAAAGGTATTCACAACAATGAATACACCAGCCAAAGCTGCAATCGGGCCGCCAACGCCAACCGTCAGTGCGCGTTTGATGGTCCAATTTGAAAGCGCTGCGGCGATCAGCATCGCAATCGCCGGAAACACCGGCAGCACGTAGTGCGGCAGCTTGGTGGGTGTCAGTTCCAGCACCAACCAGAAGGGAATGATCCACGCGGCACAAACGCGCACGACAGGCGAGGCGCGGTCGCGCCATGCGGCGATTGCCGCGATGGGCAACACCAACGACCATGGCCACAATGTCGCGATACTGGCCAGCGTATGTGCGCCCGGCGGGCCGCCGTGGGTTTCCTGCGCGCTCATCAGTTTTGGCAAAAGATCTTCAGTGAATGCGGCCTGACCAAAGCGCATCACTTCATCCCAACCGACTACGGCAGGCCAAATCAGGATCACAAGCAGCGTCAGCGGCAAACCGACAACAGGCTGCAAGGGTGCGAGAGAAATGCGTTTGTCGGCAATGAAAAGTGCTGCAAGCGTCAGCAGCAGCACCAACGGCAGGATCGGTCCCTTCACGAGTACGCTGGCACCAAGCGCAATCCAAAAGCCGTAGCGGAGCGCGGGCTCAACTGTTTGCGATGTGTATGCCCGTAAAAACCCTGCCAACACCACAGCGCTTGCGCCGAACAGCAGCGCGTCTGCCTTGGCGAGGTGCGCTTCAACTGTTGTCAGCAGTGTCGTCGCAAGCACAATGCCTGCAACAGCGCCCGCGGTTGGATTGAGTGCGCGCGATGTGCTCCACGCCGTCACCAGAACGGCCGTGACAACGCCGATGAATGATGGGATGCGATACGGCCACGGCGTTGTCAGGTCTTGCCCGAATAGTTTAACGGCGGCCACTTGCGCCCAGTGCGCGCCGATGGGTTTTTTGTCGCGCGGCTCGGCTTGAAAGCGGATGTGCCCGTAATCAGCCGTCTCGATCATCTGTTTGCTGGCTTGCATGAACCGTGCTTCATCGCGGTCCGTGGGCGGCAACAACACGATGCCGGGCAGATACAGCAGTGTGCATAGCAAAGTCAGCGCCCCATAAACAAAAAAGCCGCCCGATTTTTGATCGAGCGGCTTTTTGGCAGACATGACGGGCGTCTGACGTGAAATTTTCTAGCGTGTCGGCACCGGCTCAGCGCCGGAGTAATCGTAGAAACCTTTGCCGGACTTGCGGCCCAGCCAGCCGGCTTCCACGTACTTCACCAACAGCGGGCACGGACGATACTTGCTGTCGGCCAGGCCATCGTACAGCACGCTCATGATCGCCAGACAGGTATCCAAACCAATGAAGTCGGCCAGTTCCAACGGACCCATGGGGTGGTTGGCCCCGAGCTTCATGGCGGTGTCGATGGCTTTCACCGAGCCCACGCCTTCGTACAGCGTGTAGACCGCTTCGTTGATCATCGGGATCAGGATGCGGTTGACGATGAAGGCCGGGAAATCTTCCGACGACACGGTTTGTTTGCCGAGCCGTGTTGCGAATTCGCGCACGGCCGAGAACGTAACTTCTTCGGTTGCGATGCCGCGGATCAGTTCCACCAGCTTCATCACCGGCACCGGGTTCATGAAGTGCAGCCCCATGAAACGGTCGGGGCGGTCGGTGCCGGCCCCTAAGCGCGTGATCGAGATCGACGAGGTATTGGAGCACAGAATGGCTTCCGGCTTTAAGACAGCGCAGATGTCTTTGAAGATCTTCTTTTTGGTTTCTTCGTTTTCCGTGGCGGCTTCGATGACGAGATCGATATCTTTCACCGCGCTGATGGCATTGGCCGTTTTGATTCGCGCCATGGCGGCTGCTTTGTCGGCTTCGCTGAGGGCGCCTTTGCCGACCTGGCGGGTCATGTTCTTGTCGATGCCGGCCAAAGCGCGCTTCAACTGGTCT
>JAEUKL010000426.1 GCA_016793005.1 Rhodospirillaceae bacterium
ACGGCTTTGTCACCGACATTGAATCCGAACGCGCGCCCAAGGGCCTCAGCGAAGACATCGTTCGTTTCATTTCGAAAAAGAAGAACGAACCCGCATGGATGCTGGAGTGGCGTTTAAAGGCGTATCGCTATTGGCTGACGCTGGCCGATCAGGAGCCAGAATGGGCGAAGCTGCATTTCCCGAAGATCGACTACAACGACGCGTATTACTACGCTGCCCCCAAGCTGAAAGCCGCTCCCAAAAGTTTGGATGAAGTCGATCCGCAACTGATCGAGACGTACAACAAGCTCGGCATTCCGTTGAAAGAACAGCAGGTGTTGGCCGGTGTTGCGGTCGATGCCGTGTTCGACAGCGTGTCGGTTGCGACGACCTACAAGAAAAAGCTGGAAGAGATGGGCGTGATTTTCTGCTCGATCTCGGAAGCCGTGCAGAAGCACCCCGAGCTGGTGCAGAAATATATCGGCTCTGTCGTGCCGGTGGCCGATAACTTCTTCGCGGCTCTGAACAGCGCGGTGTTTACCGACGGCTCGTTTGTCTACATCCCCAAGGGCTTACGTTGCCCGATGGAACTGTCGACCTACTTCCGCATCAACGAAAAGAACACAGGCCAATTCGAGCGCACGCTGATCATCGCCGATGAAGGCGCATACGTGAGTTACCTGGAAGGCTGCACGGCCCCGCAGCGCGATGAAAACCAACTGCACGCGGCGGTGGTGGAACTCATCACGCTGGATGATGCCGAGATCAAGTACTCCACGGTGCAGAACTGGTTCCCCGGCGACAAAGACGGCAAGGGCGGCATCTACAATTTCGTGACCAAGCGCGGTGCCTGCCGCGGCAAGAACTCGAAGATCATGTGGACCCAGGTGGAAACCGGTTCGGCCATCACCTGGAAGTACCCGAGTTGCATTCTGCAAGGCGATAACTCGGTGGGTGAGTTTTACTCGGTCGCCATCACCAATAACTACCAGCAGGCCGATACGGGCACGAAGATGATCCATATCGGCAAGAACACGCGCTCGAAAATCATCTCGAAGGGTATTTCGGCGGGTAAGTCGTCGAACACCTATCGCGGCCTCGTGCGCGTGCAGGGCAAAGCCGATGGTGCGCGCAACTACACGCAGTGCGACAGCTTGCTGATTGGCTCGACGTGCGCGGCCCATACGGTGCCTTACATCGAGAACAGGAACCCGACCGCGCAGACCGAACACGAAGCCACCACCAGCAAGATCAGCGAAGATCAACTGTTCTACTGCTTGCAGCGCGGCATGACCGAAGAAGAAGCCGTATCGTTGATCGTCAACGGCTTCTGCAAGGAAGTGCTGCAAACGCTGCCCATGGAATTTGCTGTAGAGGCCCAGAAATTAGTGGGCATCAGTCTTGAAGGTAGCGTCGGTTAAAAAGGAAAAACAATAATGGCGCTGATTGAAATCAAAAACCTGCACGCTTCGGTAGGGGATAAAGAAATCCTGAAAGGCATTTCGCTGTCCATCAATGCGGGCGAAGTGCATGCCATCATGGGCCCCAACGGCACGGGCAAAAGCACGCTGTCGAACGTGATCGCGGGCCGCGACGGCTATACCATCACCGGCGGTTCGGTAACGTTTGACGGTCAGGACCTGTTGGCCATGGAGCCTGATGCCCGTGCGCGGGCTGGCGTGTTTTTGGCGTTCCAATATCCGGTGGAAATTCCCGGTGTCTCGACTTCGGCATTCTTGAAGACCGCCATCAATGCCAAGCGCCGTGCTGAAGGCAAAGCTGAAATCGACGCCATGGAATTTCTGAAATTGGTGAAGGCCAAGATGAAAACGCTTGGCGTTGCTGACGACATGATCAAGCGTCCGCTGAATGTGGGTTTCTCGGGCGGTGAGAAGAAGCGCGCGGAAGTGCTGCAAATGTCGCTGCTGGAACCGAAATTCGCGGTGCTGGATGAAACCGACTCAGGGCTCGATATCGATGCGCTGAAAGTCGTCTCCGACGGCGTGAATGCGTTGCGCAGCCCCGAGCGAGCCTTTTTGGTGATCACGCACTATCAGCGTTTGCTGAATTACATCATCCCAGACCATGTGCACGTTATGGCCGGCGGCAAGATTGTCGCCAGCGGCGGGCGTGAGCTGGCGCTGGATCTGGAAGCCAACGGCTACGCGAAGTACTTGGCGGCGGCGTAAGGGCAGAGTTTGGTCATGGTTGCCACTGGTTTGCTCAATCACCCGTTCAAAGAGGCGTACGCGTCTAAAGCAGGCGCTTTGCCCGGGGCTACCCATGCCTGGGTGGATGGCTTGCGCCAGACGGCGCGCGCGGTCCTGAACACGACAGGGCTGCCGGGGCCCAAAAACGAAGCCTTCAAATTCACATCCGTGAACGATCTGGCGAAGATTCCTTTTATTCCGGCCAGTGCCGCTGACGATGTGGATGTGCAGAGCATTCCTGTCGGCGTGCCGCAGATTGCTGGTGCCTTGCGCATCGTTATGGTGAATGGCGCCGTAAATGCCGCTCTGTCGGATCAGATCAACGTCGCTGGCTTAAGCGTTGATCCGTTCAAGGCCGTGCTGGTGCGTGATGCGGGGGCACT
>JAEUKL010000015.1 GCA_016793005.1 Rhodospirillaceae bacterium
GAACCCGGTTGTGGTGCGGGTCAGCGTCAATGCCGGGCTTGCTTGCGCTGTCGGGCGCGCCACACCATTCACGGCTGCGAGTGTGACAACCTCTAAGCCCTGATGCGCGGTGGGTTGGAAGGTAAGCTGCGCGGTAAACGCGGCCAGCGGATCAGTCGGACTGCCGGTTCCCCCGCCATCCAGGCCTGTCGCCGGCGTCGGCGGTGTGACCACGGGCGGTGTTGGTACGACGGGCGTCGCGCCGCCGCCACCGCCACACGCCGCAAGGGCAAGCAGTGACGCAAGCGATGCGAATTTTGAGAAGAATTGACGCGTGGGCATGGCAATGCTCCGGTACAGAAAGAAGCAGCAAGCACCAACGCCAATGCACTCGCGCATCGGCATTCGCCCAAATCGCTCAGGATGACCGGGAAAAACGTTATGCAACTTGGGGGTTAGAGTCAACCCAAGGCATAGTTACGGACGATTTATGTTACGGCCGATTTATGCTGCAGCTTTCGTTGTTTGCGCGTTTCTTAGAACTGCGCCGCAGTGAAATGGATCACCGCGTGCGCGGGGATGACACGCTGTGAAGTGGCGCGGCTTATTTTTTCACACCGAATGCGCCGATAATGCTCCAGCCACTACCAGTCATCGCGAACGTTCCACCGGCTTCTTGCGCATTGGGTCCATAGAACTGTCCGCCAAATGTGCCGCTGGTGCTTACAATGTTAGAGGCTGTGCCGGTCAGCGTAGGCGCAGCAGCAAGGCCTGTGAATGCGGCGCCAGTGATTGTGCCGCCACTAAACGTAATGTTTCCCAATTTGCCTGTCTGCGTGGTGCTCGATAGCCGTTCGGTTGTGATCCCGGTGATCCCGCCACTGACGCTACGTGCAGCGAAATCGACGGATAACGTTGCGTCGCCCTTAAACCGCAAGGTGTCGTTACGGTTCGTCCCCGCTAATCCGCTGGCGCCACCGCTGAACGAGGCTGTGCCTGTGGGTGGCATTTGAGCGGTGGTTGATGGCAGGCCCGTCGCAAACGTTGCTTGCGTGGCAAATGAACTGGGGAAGACGTTCTGGTACCACACGCCATAGGTTGTGTAACTCAGCGCCGATTGTGCCCCACTATTAAACTGAATAAAGAAACGCGGAATGCCGCCCTGCGCGCCGCCGCAAAATCCGCTGACGCTGCAACTTACATATTCATTTGGGCCGAGGAGTTCGTAGCCATAGTAAATACGATGGAGTGATCCAGTGCGCGTGTCGTAGCCGATATTGAATTGATCAGAGATGAGATTGAAGCCGGTGGTTGTGCGGTCCAATCGCATCGTCGGGTCTGTGGCTTGCGTTATCGTGGGTGTGGGTTCAGCGCCGCTAAAGGTCACAAGCTGCATATTTTGTCGGCCAGAGATCGAGAAACTGGCCGTGGTCGTGAAGGCCGTGAGCGGGTCGGTCGGAGAGCCCGTCCCGCGCTGATCTACGCCAGTTGGTAGCGACACGGGCGGTGGTGATGGTGTGATCGGCGTTGCGGGCATGGAAGAGCCGCCACCGCACGAAGTTATGAGAAGTGCCACGGCGAAGATCGCTGTGATCTTGAGAACGGGGTGCAAATCGACATGCGGCATGGGCTTGCTCCTATGCAAAGAAGCGCAACGGCTTATCGCCGCACGGACAACCCATCCACACCCCAAAAGACCATTATTACTATTAAACAACTAGAGGTTTTATGTCAATCCGCAGTTGATTGCATAGCTCTTGGCCTTATGCCTCTTTTTTGAAAGGTCCCCAGTCTTCCAGTGCTTCGATGCGCTGGGCCACCAGCTCGCGCTCTTCATCCAAGAAGCGCGCGACGGCGGTGCGAAAGCCCGTATCGGCGATCCAGTGCGCCGAGTATGTGGCGCGCGGCAGATAGCCGCGTTGAATTTTGTGCTGCCCTTGTGCGCCGGCTTCCACCCACGCGAGCTTGTGTTCGATGGCGAAATCAATGGCGCGGTAGTAGCAGCATTCAAAATGCAGAAAGGGGTAATCGACGATGCCGCCCCAGTTGCGCCCGAATAAAGTGTTTCCGCCACGTAAGTTGATGGCGCCGCAAACAGGTTTCTCGCCTTCAAAGCCCATCACCAGCACGACGTTGTCAGCCATGCGTTGTGAGAGCAGATCGAAGAACTCACGTGTGAGATACGCCTGGCCCCACTTGCGGTCCGAGGTGTTGGTGTAAAAGCGGTAGAACGCATCCCAGTGATGCGGTTTTACATCATCACCCACCAATGTTTCGATGCGCACGCCATGGCTGTTGGCGCGTTCGCGTTCTTTGCGGATGTTTTTGCGTTTGCGTGACGACATCGCTTCCAGAAAATCGTCGAAGCTGCCGTAGCCTTCATTCTTCCAGTGATACTGCTCGCCGATGCGCGGCAGAAAGTCGGCGCCTGCCAATAATTTCTGTTCCGCTTCGGTGGGGAAGGTGACGTGCACGGACGATACATGGCGCTGCTCGGCCAGTTGCACCATGGCTTCGATGAGTGCGGCCTGTAGATGCGTTTGCGTCGCTGCATCCACATCATCGCGCACCATCAGGCGCGGTCCTGTCACTGGCGTGAACGGTACGGCGCATTGCAGCTTAGGGTAATAGCGTCCGCCGGCGCGCTGGTAGGCGTTGGCCCAGCCGTGATCGAACACGTATTCGCCGTAGGAGTGTCCCTTCAGGTACACCGCCGCACAGGCGAGCAACTTACCGGCTTCGTCTTCGATCAGCACGTGCTGCGGCTGCCAGCCTTCCTGCGCGCAGACGGATTTGGAATCCTCCAGCGCACTGTAGAAGGCATGCTTCACGAAAGGGTTCGAGTCAGCGCGTGCCTGCCCAGCGCAAGCATCCCACGCGGTAGGGCTGACGGCGTGAATGGTGTTCACCACCTTTGCGGTCATCGCTGATTCTGTATCGCGTTCGTCGTTCATAATGTTACTGGAAAAGTGAGCTACTCAACTTCCAGCACGGCTTCCACTTCCACCGGCGCATTGCGAGGTAGCGATGGTGCGCCCACAGCGGCGCGGCTGTGGCGGCCCGCATCGCCGAACACCTGCACCATCAGGTCGGACGCCCCGTTGATGACCTGGGGGTGCTGGGCGAAATTGGGCCCGCAGGCCACAAAGCCGGTCAGTTTCACCACGCGCTTGACGCGATCCAGGTCGCCGCCCAGGGCCGTCTTGGCCTGGGAAATGATGTTGAGCGCGCACAAACGGGCCGCTTCCGTGGCCTGATCCAGCGAAACCGTATCGCCGACCTTGCCCTCCAGGGCCACCACACCTTCCTTCAAGGGCAACTGACCCGAGATGAACAGCAAATTGCCTGTGCGCACAGCGGGCACATAGTTCGCGATGGGGTTGGCCGCACTGGGCAGCGTAATCCCTGCATCCGCAAGGCGTTTGTCGATTCGTCCCATAATATGCAGTCCTCTTATGCGTTTAGCGGGTCTTTTCGTCAGGTGCGTCAATGTGGTAGTCACCGCACCCTCAGTTGACCACCTTTTGCTCCCACCTTACGACACTCACTTTACGACACGGGGCCCGCCCCGGACCAGTCTGGACAAGGCGCTCATGGCCAAAGAAAAACTTTCCCTGCCGAAAAGCCGCATCAAGGTGTTGTTGCTGGAAAACATCAACAAGACCGCCGTCGAGCTGTTCAAGCGCCAGGGTTACGGCTCAGTGGAAGTTCTGGCGGGCGCGCTGGATGCCGACGAACTGAAGGCGAAGCTGAAAGACGTGCACATTTTGGGCATCCGCTCGCGCACCAAGCTGACCAAAGACGTGCTGGCGGCCGCCGAAAAGTTGATGGCCGTGGGCTGCTTCTGCATCGGCACCAATCAGGTGGATTTGAAGGCCGCCAAAAAACAGGGCGTGCCGGTGTTCAATGCGCCGTATTCCAACACGCGCTCGGTGGCGGAACTGGTGCTGGCCGAGATCATCATGCTCAGCCGCGACATTCCGCGCAAAAGCTGGCAGGCGCACGAAGGTGGCTGGGACAAGTCGCACAAAGGCAGCCGTGAAATTCGCGGCAAGACCTTGGGCATCATCGGCTACGGCCACATCGGCACGCAGTTGTCGATCATCGCCGAAGCTTTGGGCATGCGCGTGAAGTTCTACGATATCGTTGAAAAACTGGCGTTGGGCAACGCTGAACCCTGCCGCTCGCTCGACGATTTGCTGGCCACGTCTGATTTTGTGTCGTTGCACGTTCCTGAAACGCCGCAGACCAAGTACATGATCAACGCGGCGAAGATCAAAAAAATCAAAAAAGGTGCCCATTTCATCAACGCCTCGCGCGGCACGGTGGTGGAAATCGAGCCCTTGGCCGAGGCCATCAAGTCGGGCCACATCGCAGGTGCTGCATTGGACGTGTTCCCCAAAGAACCCGCCGACGCGAACGAGAAGTTCAAGAGCCCGCTGCAAGGTTTGCAGAACGTGATTCTCACGCCGCACATCGGTGGTTCGACTGAAGAAGCGCAAGCCAACATCGGCGCCGAAGTGGCCGAGAAACTGGTGAAGTACTCGGACAATGGGTCGACTTTAGGTGCCGTGAATTTTGTCGAGGTGGCGTTGCCGCCGCAAACCGATGCCACGCGCTTCATGCACATCCACCGCGATGCGCCGGGCGTGTTGTCGAAAATCACCGATGTGTTTGCGCGCCGGAAGATCAACATCGCCGGTCAGTATCTGCGGACCGATGGCGAGATCGGCTACGTCGTCACCGACGTGATGGGTGAAGTGGAGGTCGGCATGGGAATCCGTAAAGACCTCGCCGCCATTGAAGGCACCGTCCGCACCCGATTCCTGTACGAAGGCCCGAAATAAACAGCCTGCAAATTTATCACAGGTTCGTGATCGTATTCTGAAAACAGCGCTGAGATTGAGAAATACTTTGTGCACCGTGCCGTAATTCTATACGGCACGAACTCTTTTTCCTGTAATTTGTGGAAAAGATTGGCGCTGCCGGCGATTGGCTTGGCTGCCAGAAATTTTGTTACCCGCTGGTAATTCACGTATTCCCGGTATTGACACCCTGTTGTCATGTGAACATGATAACAGGGAAATATGGCATGCGATGTCCATATTTCATGGGGGAAAATGGGGGATGAAGACGCATTTCGTGCGCCGTACAGATCGCAACAGCACATATTGCGCAAACCCAGGCGACAACTTGAGTGCGTCGTTTCGGTATTTCTTCTTTTGATGATCACGTTGGCATAACCGCACACTGACAGCAGAACCCGTATCGACTGCTTTATTCATGAGGGACGTAGCCATGATCGACTTACTGATACAAAAGTACTATCGGCCGCCGTTCATTGGTCTGATGGCATTTATTATGGTGTTCGTCACCAATCCGATCTCCCACGCAACCGTGGTTGCGGTGAAAGATTTGGCGGGGCCAGGTAATGGCTTTCTCGGTTATCAGATTGTCGCAGCCGCTGCGATTATAGCTTTGGTGTGGGGCATTAAGCGCAACACCGAAGTGGCAGGCACGCTGATCGGCTTTGTATCAGGTATGCTTTTATGGGCGTGCTGGGCATCTTATGCATTCAAGTTCAATCCGATCAGCCTGGGGATGCCGAAGTACGTCATCGGTGCTGATGGCTATAGCCGCGGTGCGAACCTGCTTTTCATTCAGGGATCGATTGGCATTTGCGGTGCGACGTTACTGTTTTTTATCTTCAACAAAGATACGAAATGTAATGCGTTCCGATGGATCCAACGCGCGTTGCGGCTCGACCTTGGCGAGCCTGCGTCGGGCCAAGGCCGTAATTACTGCCGCATCACGTTTTTGGAAACGATCTATGTGATCTGGTTCTGCTACGCCGCGTCGCTGTTCCTCGGTGATGAGCGGTTCCTGGGGTATCACCATCCGGTAACCTATGCGGTGTTTGCCACCTGCATTCTCTGGGGTGGGTACCTTCTGTGGAAACTTTCGAAGTTCACGCGCGTCATGGCGGGAATTCGCTACGCTGTTCCGGTGCGCGCCATCGTATGGCTGGGTGTGGGCGAGCTGGCCCCCAAATATGGCTTCTACGAGGAAATCTGGCTCGACCCGCTGACTTACACCGCGGAAATTTGGACGATTGTGGGAGTCTTCGTTGTGCTGATTTTGGCATCGGCCTGGATGCCACAGCGACGCGTGCGCAATCCAGTTCCGGCGGCGCAAAACGTTTAGCCGGTAAACACGCCGCCACTTTATTTATCGCTTTTTTGTTACGCATCGAATCGTAAAAGGGGGACCTATGCCTATTTCCAAGCTGCACAGAATGCAGCCCTGCCGCACGACTGCGGCGCTGATCGCTTTGGCCGTCGGGCTTGCGGACATTTCGGTCACATCGGCCTTCGCGCAAAGCGCGCAGATCGAAGAGATCATCGTCAGTACCCGCAAACGCACAGAGAATCTTCAAAGCGTGCCCATGGCCGTCTCGGTGCTGAGCGATGACGTGATCGAACGCATGAACGTTTCCAGCTTGAATGCCGTCACCAACCTGAATACGTCGTTGTCCATCGACCAGGGGGCGAGTCCCTTAGGCACGCGGCTGGGGATTCGCGGCCTCACGGTCTCGCGCGGCCGCCCCAACATGGCGATCATGATCGACGGCATCGATGTGACAACCGAAGGCGTCACGTTTGTGGGGGCGGGTGCGCT
>JAEUKL010000030.1 GCA_016793005.1 Rhodospirillaceae bacterium
TGTTTCTGATGATCTGGGGGTTGATCCCGCTGCATGCACCGGGCCTGCCGTCGCTGTCACCCATGTACACGCTGATGGCGGTGTATTTCTGGTCGGTCTACCGGCCTGAAGGTTTTGGCTTTGGTGCTGCCTTCACCATCGGTGTGATCGAGGATTTGTTGGTGGGAACACCCCTTGGGTCCACGGCGCTGACGCTGCTGGTGTGCCAGTGGGTGGTGTGGAACCAGCAGAAGTTTTTCGCCAATCGCCCCTTCCTGGAAGTGTGGCTGGCGTTCAGCGTGATTGCGCTGGGGGCGTCGCTGTTGCGGTGGATCTGCGCCGGCATTATCGGCACGGGCTTCCCGCCGTTCGGCAACGTGTTTGCATCGTTCATGCTGACGATTGTGTTCTATCCCGTCGTGGGCTGGTTACTGGCCCGCGCGCAAATGAGGCTGATGCACCAGTCATGAAGGCCCACTGCTAATGAAGGTCTGCCGCCCATGATGGTTAACCGCGACAGTGATTGGACACGCATGTTCAATCGCCGCGCCGCCGTGCTGGCGGGTGGGCAGGCGGCGCTTGTCTCGGCACTCGTGGGCCGCCTTTACTACCTGCAAGTGATCGAATCCGACCGCTACAAAATGCTGGCGGAAGATAACCGCATCAACATGCAGCTGCTGCCGCCGCCGCGCGGCCGCATTCTGGATCGGTTCGGACAGCCCTTGGCCATCAACCAGCAGAATTTCCGCGTGCTGATCGTGCCTGAACAAGCAGGTGGTTTGCCGAAAACGCTGGATGCCTTGAACCACATTATCCCGTTGTCGGATTTCGACCGCGAGCGTGTGAAAAAAGAAGCGGCTCGCAAACGCGGATTCTTACCTGTCACGGTACGCGAGAACCTGACGTGGGATGAAATGTCGCGCATTCAGGTGAATGCGCCTGACCTCCCTGGCGTGATGATCGACGAGGGTCTCACGCGGTTCTACCCCAAGCGTGAGAACGCAGCCCATCTGCTGGGTTACGTCGCTGCCGTGGATGAAGCTGATCTGACGGGCGATCCGCTGTTGCAGCTGCCGGGCTTCCGTGTCGGCAAGGAAGGCATCGAGAAAATTTATGACATGGGCTTGCGCGGCAAAGCCGGCGCCAGCCAGGTGGAAGTAAACGCGTATGGCCGGGTTATCCGCGAGCTGGAGCGCGTGCCGGGCGAGCCCGGCAATGATGTTGTTCTGACGATCGACGAGCGTATTCAACAGTTTGCCGCCGAACGCTTAGGCCCCGAGAGTGCCTCGGTCGCTGTTATAGATGTGAATACGGGTGATTTGCTGGCGCTAGTCTCGAATCCTAGCTTTGACGCCAATGCTTTCAGCCGCGGTTTGACGACGGAAGAGTGGAAAGCGCTGTCCACCAACGACCACAAGCCGCTGGTGAACAAGGTTGTGGCGGGCCAATACTCGCCGGGCTCGACGTTCAAAGTTGTCGTCACGCTGGCGGCCCTTGAGCATCAGGTGATTTCGCCGGACCAAACCATTTCCTGCAGCGGGCGCTATAACCTCGGCAGTTATGTGAAGCGCTGCCACAAGGTTCATGGCGCGGTGAACATGACGCGCGCCATCTCGGCGTCATGCGATGTGTACTTCTATGAAATCGCGCGCCGCTTGGGCGTCGATAAAATTGCCGCCATGGCGCGGCGCTTAGGTCTGGGCGAAGTGTCGGGCATCGGCTTGCCGGGCGAACAAAAAGGCCTGGTGCCTACCGAAGCCTGGAAAAAATCCGCGCGCAACGAGCGCTGGTCGCCGGGTGATACGCTGAACGTCGGCATTGGTCAGGGCGATGTGCTGGCGACGCCATTACAACTTGCTGTCATGACCGCGCGTGTGGCCAATGGCAGCATGGCGGTGAAACCGCGCCTGGTGCGACCGGCGACGGGCACCGACCCTGAATCCGGCCCAGGTGCCGGCCAGGAGGAATTCACGGCCTTGGGCATTTCCGCCGAGCATCTGAGTATCCTCAAAGCAGGAATGTTCGATGTCATCAACGGGCCGCCGGGGGCAACCACCGCTGCTGCGGCGCGGCTGCATTTTAAAGATCCCGACAAACGCGATTGGACCATGAGCGGCAAGACCGGCACGGCCGCCGTGCGCCGCATCAGCATTGCCGAACGCGAAGCCGGTGCCCGCGACCCCGAGGAACTGCCCTGGCACTTGCGTGATAACGCATTGTTTGTGGCCTTTGCGCCATCGCATCAGCCGAAGTACGCCATCGCGGTGGTGGTTGATCATGCCATGGGCGGCGGCGGCAAAATTGCAGCCCCCATTGCGCGCGACATCATCCAAAAAGTGCTGGAACTTGACCCCTCGCACAAACCGCGTGTCGATGACGAGCAGATTGCCTCCAACACGCCGGCGCAGCCGGCATGAGTGACCTGACATGAGCGATATCGGCTTCTTAACCGCACGCCTGCGGCGTGGCGACATGTCGGCCACCGAGAAGATGTGGCAGATCAGCTGGTCGTTCGTGTTCTGGATTTGCTGCATCGCCAGCTTTGGGATTGCGATGTTGTATTCGGCTGCGCACGGCAGTTGGACGCCGTGGGCCTTGCCGCAACTGGCGCGCTTCGGCGTGGGCATCGGCATTCTGGTGATGATCGCGTTGATCGATATCCGCCTGATTATGCGCTACGCCTATGTGTTCTACTTCGGCGTGATGGTGCTGCTGGTTATCGTCGACGTGAAAGGCGTGATCGGCGGCGGTGCGCAGCGTTGGATCGACCTGGGGTTCATCAACCTTCAGCCCTCAGAGCTGATGAAGGCCGGCATCGTGCTGGCGCTGGCGCGGTATTTCCAAGGCGTGAGCCTGGATGACATCGGCAATCCCTTGGTGCTGGCCATTCCGCTGGCGCTGGTTGGCGCGCCGTTCATTCTCATTCTGATCCAGCCGGACTTAGGTACGGCCGGTGTGGTGATGATGGGCGCCACCGTGATGATGTTCCTGGCCGGGGTGCGGATTTGGAAATTCCTGACCCTTGGGGCGGCGGGCCTTGCCGCCATTCCCATTGCTTGGAGCATGCTGCACGAATACCAGCAGAACCGCGTGCTGACGTTCCTGAACCCCGAGCGTGATCCGCTGGGGGCGGGCTATCACATTCTGCAATCCAAAATCGCGCTGGGCTCGGGCGGCCTGTTCGGGCGCGGGTTCATGCAGGGCACGCAAAGCCACCTGAACTTTCTCCCCGAACGCCAGACCGACTTTATTTTCACCATGCTCGCCGAAGAACTGGGCATGGTGGGCGCGCTGGTGCTGTTGTCGTTGTATGTGATCGTGATGATCTACGGTTTTGCCATTGCCTTCCGGGCGCGACACCAATTCGGGCGCCTGCTGGCAGCCGGTATCACCAGCACCATGTTCTTCTACTTCTTTATCAACATGGCCATGGTGATGGGTCTGATCCCTGTGGTGGGGGTGCCGCTGCCGCTGATCTCCTACGGCGGTACGGCCTTGTTCAATCTGATGTTCTGCGCCGGGCTGTTGATGAACGTCTGGGTCCACCGCGACGTCCAGATGGCCGCCCGCGGCGGATTTTCAGACCTGTAAGCAAGTAACAATAGTTCTGCATATCTTGTGATTTTATTTGGTGAGCTTAATGAAGGCTATTTTTGATATCGGCGCCAATGACGGTGCGGATGGTTTGCGGTTGGCTTCGCAAAATCCTGAAATCCGTGTTTATGCCTTTGAACCAACGCCGGAACTGATTCCAATCATTCAAGCCGAGAAAAAGAAGATTGAAACCCTAAGCGGGCGTCGATTGGATAATCACCATCTGATTCAAAAAGCCGTCGCGGACTTTAATGGCACCGCATCATTTAACGTTGCAGGTCAGAAGAACTGGGGCTGTTCTTCATTGTTCGAATTTGAGTCGGGTCTTGAGGTCACATGGCCAGGGCGGACAGATTTCAAGGTGACACACACCATTAATGTTGAGGTCACGCGGCTCGATGAATTCTGCGAGGCGGAAGGCATAACACAAATTCCCTACCTTCATTGCGATACCCAAGGCGCGGATTTGGCCGTGCTGAAGGGGCTGGGCAAATACCGTGCATGTCTTGAGCAAGGCATCATTGAAGTCGCTGCTTCAAGGTATGTGGCTCTTTATAAAGAGCAGCACATTCTCGAGGATGTTGTCCTTGAATTCCTGAAATGGGGCTATGAAATAACCCGCGTTATCCCGGATGGCCCTTTGGCGAATGAGTTGAATATTGCTTTCCGTAATAAGTGGCCGTTAATCATGTCATAGCTGGCATGGCTGGCTCGAGCATCAGTTTAACTCCCGCTTTAGGGGCGTCAGGAGATGGGTGGAGGCAATATTTCATATATTTATGAATAGCTTAGCCCATATTGCCAGGGCGCGCTTCAGCCTCTATAACCGCCGCTCCTTTCGCGGTCCGATTGGCCTTTTTGAGGCTTCTCACCATAAGAACCGCTTCGGGGGCGCATAGCTCAGTTGGTAGAGCAGCTGACTCTTAATCAGCGGGTCGTAGGTTCGAATCCTACTGCGCCCACCACTCCCTCAACATTGAAACTACCGCTTCGGCATCAGGTCCAGTGCGTCGTAGCGCAGGCCGTGTTCGCGGGCCGTGAAATGGATGATGTGATCTGACGTCGCGACATAGAAGTTGGCGGGCACCAGCCAGATCGCAGGCGCTACATCATCGCGCAGGCGCGCCATTGTTCGCAACGCCAGTCGTTCTCGTCGTGCTTGGCCTTCCACTTGTCGAACGCTGCTTCGCTGATGCCGTGCCGTGGCACACATCCGACCCTTTCGCTTCAGCCTCATGCTCGCGCAGGATCGAGATAATCTGCTCTTCGTTAACCCGTGATTGCTGCATCGTCCCTCTCCGCCGGGGGGCGGAATCTAAGGGCTCAGGTCATGCGTCAAGGGCGATGCTGCAAAGATCTAGGTGCTGATTGGCGATGTTTCTGGGGCGGTCCCGTGCTTGTAGGGATTACAGTCCTCCGCCAAATGGTCGATCAGGCCTCTCACCGAAGGCAGCAGGCCGCGTCGTGAGGCAAACACGGCAAACACGGAAAAGTTTGGTGAGTGCCACTGCGGCAGCACCGTGATCAGGCCGCCACCCGTCAGATCACCCTCAATCATCAGATTTGGCATTTGCGCGAGGCCGATCCCGGCTAGCGCGGCGGCGCGAAGGCCCGCGAGATCGTCGCTGACAAAACGCGGACGAATGGGGATGCTCACCGTAGAGCCGTCCTCATGAAGGAGCTGCCATTCTATGCGTTCAGGCTCGCCGGAGACGAAATTTCTTCCGACAGAGATAGACGGCAGGTTTGAAAGTTCGGTGGGGCTGACCGGCGGTGCCTGCGCCTCGAACAACGATGGCGCTGCCACCAAACACTGACTGACTTCACCTAACTTGCGCATCATCAATTCGGTGGAATTGATCTGCGGTGCTTCGAGCTGAATGGCGATGTCGAAGCCTTCGCGAATGACGTCGACCCGCCGGCTGAAAGCTTTGAGTTGGATTTCGGTTTTCGGATGCGCAGCCATGAACGCCGCAATGGCCGTGCCCATGCGATAGGCGATGAGGCCGGGCGGACAGGCAACCCGGATAAGGCCCGCCGGTTCGGCGCGTAGTGCGCCGATAACGTTCTCGGCGGCCTCGGCTTCGGCGAGCATGGCGCAGCAGTGCTGATAATAAGAGTGACCGATGTCGGTGACGGTGAAATGCCGGGTGCTACGCTGAATCAAGCGTGCGCCGAGCCGGTCTTCCAATGCTGCAACGCGACGGCTGAGCTTGGACTTTTGCATGTTAAGCGCGCGTGCGGCGGGACCAAAGCCTTGGTAGTCCACAACTTTCACAAAATATGCAAGGTCGTTGAGGTCCAGCATTGTTGCATTAGTAGGACAGTGAGTTCCTATTGGCAACCTATTGGTAAGACAGCACTGTACCTATCATTCATCCCAGACGCGGGAAGCCGCTGCATTGTGAGGTATTGTGATGATGAAGAAAGTTCTGGGTCGCTACAGCAATCAAAACCGACACTGGGTCGGCGATGGCTTTCCGGTGCGGTCGTTGTTTTCTTACAACTCGCTTGGCCAGGACATTAGCCCGTTCCTGCTGCTCGATTTTGCTGGCCCGCACTATTTTGATCCTGCGACCAAGCGGCGTGGCGTGGGTGAACATCCGCACCGGGGTTTCGAAACGGTGACCATTGTCTATGAAGGCGAGGTGAGCCATCGCGATTCCACCGGCCAAGGCGGAACAATCGGCCCGGGCGATGTGCAATGGATGACGGCTGCCAGCGGCATCCTGCATGAGGAGTTTCATTCTCCCGGCTTCACGAAGTCGGGTGGCCCGTTTCGCATGATCCAACTCTGGGTGAACCTCCCTGCCAAGGATAAAATGTCTGCACCCGGATATCAGGCGATCACAGCAGCGGATATACCGGTTGTTAGTCTGCTAGGTAACGTGGGCAAGGTGAGGGTGATTGCGGGAACGTTTGGGACGACGACGGGGCCTGCCAAGACCCATTCGCCGATAAATGTCTGGGATCTGCGGCTGACCGCCGGGGCATCGCTGCCCCTTGATCTGCCGGAAGAGCATACCAGCGCCCTCGTCGTGTTGTCTGGCCACATCACGGTCGGCGACAGTGAGAGCGCAAATGAAGCAGAAATGCTTCTGCTGTCGCGCGAGGGTTCCCAGGTCGCTGTCCGCGCCGATGGCGATGCAACTGTACTCGTGTTGACCGGTAAACCGCTCGGGGAGCCGGTGGTCGGATACGGCCCGTTCGTGATGAACAGCGATGCGGAAATCCACACGGCGATTGAAGATTTTAACAGTGGCCGCTTCGGGCACATCGCAGCGACTTAATCTCGGGAGGCTCGACATCGAAAATCGTTCGAGCCTCTTTTTTAGTGGTTCAATAATGAAGGGAGACCGTCATGACAAGCGAGGCTATTCGCGATCCGAAAGCCGACCATCTTCTCACACCCCAGAATTCGGCATTCATCATCATCGACTACCAGCCGGTGCAGGTGAACTCCATCGCCTCGATGGACCGGCAGTTGCTCATCAACAATATTGTGGGCACCTCTAAAGCGGCCGTTGCTTACGAACTGCCCATCATCCATTCGACCGTCAACGTGAAGACAGGCCTCAACAAGCCGCCGATCCCGCAAATTCAGAAAGTCCTGAAGTCTTATCCCACCATTGATCGCACGACGATCAACAGTTGGGAGGATGTTGAGTTCAAGCAGGCCGTGGTCGCAACCGGCCGTAAGAAACTGATCATGACGGCGCTCTGGACCGAGGCGTGCCTCACGTTCCCCGCGCTGGATGCACTCAAGGAAGGCTACGAAGTCTATGTCGTGGTTGATGCGGTCGGCGGCACCTCGGTCGCGGCTCATGAAGCTGCGCTGCGCCGGATTGAACAAGCCGGAGGCAAGATGATCAGTGTGCCGCAGTTGTTCTGCGAACTGCAGCGCGACTGGAAGCGTTCCAAGACTGTGCCAGCGTTCATGAACCTGTTCATCGAAACCGGCGGTACCGCGGGCATTCAGTTCTCCTACGACCGGACTGAGTGACCGCGAAGCCCCAGCGCGGTAACGCGCTGGGGCTCGCCAACGCCGACGCGATCCAAAAGGAACTCGTTATGTCAGAGATTCATATTGTCGTTGGCCTGCACGCGAAGCCGGGCGGCGCGGACGAACTGCGGCGCGATCTCGCCGCCCTGGTTGAACCTTCACGCAACGAGCCGGGCAACATCGCCTATGACCTTTACGAGGACATCAATTCGCCGGGGCATTTTGTATTCGTTGAGCATTGGGCAAGCAGCGAGGCCCAGCAACAGCATCACAATCATGGCCTACACATCCAGTATTTTCACGCCAACGGCGACCGCAATATCGAGCAACGGGATTTCATCCGTCTGCTGAAGCGCGTTCCCACGTCATCCAGCCCGAAGAAAGGATAAAATCATGTCATCGCCAGCAAACTTCAACGGCGCGCGTCCCGTCATCAATCCCGATGATGCAGCCATGCTCTTGATCGATCATCAAAGCGGCTTGTTCCAGACCGTGGCCGACATGCCGATGTCGGCGTTGCGGAACCATGCGACGGCGCTCGCCAAGATGGCAACGCTCACCAAGATGCCGGTGATCACCACCGCTTCCGTGCCACAGGGGCCGAACGGGCCGCTTATTCCGGAAATCCACCAGTACGCGCCCCATGCGAAATACGTCGCCCGCAAGGGTGAGATCAACGCCTGGGACAATCCCGATTTTGTGGCGGCCGTGAAGGCGACCGGACGCAAGACGCTGATTATTGCGGGAACCATCACCAGCGTCTGCATGGCCTTTCCGTCTATCAGTGCGGTGCACGACGGCTATAAGGTTTTTGCGGTCGTCGATGCTTCCGGAACCTATTCCAAGATGGCCCAGGAAATCACCCTGGCGCGCGTCGTCCAGGCGGGCGTGGTTCCGATGGACACGGCGGCGGTCGCGTCTGAACTGCAACGGACATGGCATCGCGACGACGCGCAGGAATGGGCAAAGCTCTATACTCTGATTTTCCCGCCCTATCAGTTGCTCATCGAATCCTATGCCAAGGCTCAGGACGTGGTGGCAAAAAAGGAACAGCTCGATTCTGTTCGGTCATAACCACCTCTGAGCGCTTCGCGGGAACTGCACGTTGCTGTGTTTCGGTTTCAAGCGCGTTATTGCTATCTTGCTGAGGTCCGTCAGGGGCGATTTTGGTGGTGGTTGACCAGCACCCAAGTTCATCCTTATCGGCCCACCATGTCCTCAACATTGGAACCTACCGCTTCGGCATCAGGTCCAATGCGTCGTAGCGCAGGCCGTGTTCGCGGGCCGTGAAATGGATGAGGTGATCTGACGTCGCGACATAGAAGTTAGCGGGCACCAGCCAGATCGCAGGCGCTACATCATCGCGCAGGCGCGCCATGATGGATTGTAATTGCTGCCGGCGGCGTTCGGGTTCGAATGTGGAATTTGTCGCCCTGATGTCAGCCATCAACTCAGGTGCGCAAAAGAACGGCCCCGGCTTGTCGCACGATGCAGCCGTAATGGCGCGAATTGTATCCGCGTATGCGCCGCTGTCCCAGCGCGCGGAAAACCCATCGGTGTCGCTCCACGCACCGCTGGTATATTTCTGCAGCCATGTTGCATAGGGCGTGGCGCGCAGTGTGACCTTCACGCCAATTTGCGCCAGGTCATCCACCACTTTCTGATAAAGCGCGGCATCGGCTGCGGCAAAGCCGATCAGCACATCAAAATTCAAGGAAAAGCCGTTCGGGTATCCTGCTTCGGCCAACAGTTGCCGCGCACGGGCGGGGTCGTAGGCGAGGGGTTGCAGATCGGGGTTGAAGCCGAACGTATTGTCCTGTGCGCCCTGGCTCGCGGGCTTCACCGTGCCGTTAAAGATGCCTTGCGCGATCTTTTGGCGGTCCACGGCCAAGTTCAACGCCTTGCGCACGCGCGCTTCTTGCAACGGTGACGTTGGGTTGCCGATATTGCGTAACGCGATGGCGAATACCGCCGCTGTTTCGATCGTGTAGGTTTTAAACCCTTCGGCGGGCAGCAAGGTAAAGTCTTCCGGGCTTAAGCCGGTGGCAACGTCGGCGCTGCCCGACATCAAAGCTTGAAGCCGGCTGGCCGATTCTGGGATGACGCGAAACTCCAGCGCTTGCAGACGTGGTGCGCGCCATGATTTTTCAAAACCCGCCAAGCGCCCACGGTTGCCCGACCCCCAACCGAGCACGCGAAAGGGTCCGGTGCCGACAGGGCTTTGGGCAAACTGATCTGGCCCCAACGTGGCCCAGGCTTTGGGGGCGACGATGGAGATCAAACTCAGCCGCGTTGGCAGAATGGCGTCGGGGGTTTTGGTAGTGAGAATAAGAGTATAAGGGTCGGGGCTGCGCATCGCCGCAATGCCCGCGACCTCGGGGCTGACAAAATAGCCGCGCCCTGCATCCGATAGCAGCAGACTGAGCGTGTCTATAACGGCCTGGGCGTTGAAGGGCTCGCCGTTTTGAAACGTGACGCCTTCGCGCAGCTGAAATACCCATTCGGTGCTGGATGTCGCTGTCCACGACACCGCAAGGGCGGGTTGCAGTGTGCCTTTGCCATCAATGTACGTCAGAGCATCGAAGATTGCGCCCCAAGCCTCGCTGGCGGGCTGGCCGACTGACGTGAAAGGATTGCCCAACGATGCCGGTAACGCGCGGACCGCCATGGTCAGCGTTGTGGCGTGCGCCGAGATGGCGGGCGTAAATACCAGAGATATGCCGACAAGCGCGCGACCTATGAATCCCATCATGTGAGTCGCATCATGGCGGTATTGCTCCGGTTAGTAGGGCAGCGCTTGCGGCAAACTGCGTGTGCGGTAAGCCTCTAGGGTCGGCGGCAATATCGGGTTGTATGCCGGGTGCCAGTCGAACGCGCCAGGGCCTTCGGCATAAGTGGTGCTCAACGGCCCCCCGATGGTGCGGTGGAACAGCAAGCTGCCGGCTTTCGCCCCAAAGGGGCCGTGCGGCATGTTGGGCGGCCGCCAGAAGTAAGCGCCTGCCACCATAATCCCTTGCGGGCCGATCAGTTCGCCGCCCAACAAATACAATTCTTCGACGACCGGATGAATTTCCTGCTTCGCACCGTGCCGCAATGCGCGCGCGGCCAACACCCATGTTTGCTCGCGGGTTACGGGGTCATCCTTCAGCAGCAGGAAAGAGGCGGTGTTCGGGCGGATCGAGGTGCTTGATGTGTTGCGCACACCCAGCCTTTCAAAATCCGTAGAAACCGGCGTTGACAATACGTCGATTTTTTTGACATGGCGCGCTGCATCCCATGTTGCTTCAAGGTCGGTCCCAAAGCTGGGGCGGTGCGACAGGAATGTCAGCACAATTGTTTCGGCAGCGCATTTTGCCTGGGCGCGCGGAAAACCTTTGGGCAGATGGCCATAACAAAAATTGCCGTATGTTTCGTCGTTGATCTGCAGCGCGCCGTTCAAGACCAGAAACTCTTCGTCCGCGTCAAGGTGCCCGGGCCCAGCCGCGGTCCATCCGGCCGGATAACGAACCAGCGCGCTGATAGCGCCCGTGGCGGCATCTTGGCTTAAGATTTTAATTTCAGTTCCGCCATGCCAGCTTGAATCACTCCAGGTGTTCCAGGGCAGAACTTGGGACTGAATAAACTCTGTATGAGGGCGCGTCATATAATAAGCCAGCTCCTCTGGGGAGAATGAGTTGCATGACGTAACTGTGCAACTCGGCCGGATATGGCGCGAGGGTTATTGCCCCGTCTGATCACACAGTGAAGAAGGTTCCAGCTTTTAGTTTAGCGCACGCTCAGTTCTGTGAACTGCACGCGGTCCAAGACAGCGCTGTAACCGACGACGCGATCCGAGAGCCCGTCAAACGACGCTTTACGCCACAACAGAATGCCGGGCGGGTTGTCGCGCTCGTAAGTCAACACGGCTTTCGTGCGGACCCGCATACTCTCGGCGTCGGGTGCCGTGCGTGCGGCGTCCAGCAGGGGCAGCACGTCGCGGTCGCAGTAATGGGGCTTAACCCAGTTGCAACTGCGCGTATTAAAAGCCAGAAGCGGGTCCCAGCCTTGCACGCCCGTCACAAATGCTTGCACCGGCCAGTCGCCCGAAAAGAGATGCTGCATCCAGGTCGTGAGCGTGATTTCACGCAAGCTCATTTTCACGCCGACATGGGCCAAGTCGGCAGCGACCTGTTGATAAAGCGCACGGTCAGCGCCGTTGCCGCCCACATAAAGTGCGGGCAGTGTAAACCCGGCTTTGAACCCGGCCTCGGCCAAGAGGCTGCGGGCTTTGTCGGGGTCGTAAGGGTAGGCCGCGAGATCAGCGTTATAGCCAAAGGCCTCGTCGCTGGTGAATTGCGTGGCGGGCTTTACCGCATCGGCCAGAAACGCGTTGATGATGGCCTGCTTGTTGACCGCGTAATTCAAGGCACGGCGCACCCGCACATCCTGAACCGGGCTCTTGGCGGTGGTCACGAACTGAAAAAACATCACCATGCTGGCGGCGCGGGATTGCAGCCGCATGTTGCTTTGGTTCAGGTCTGGCGCGATGTCATTGGGGATATCCATGGCGATATCGGCAGTTTTCGACAACAAGGCCATGCCGCGTGCCGTCTGATCGGGAATCTCGGTGATCTTAATGGTTTCAAGTTTGCCGGGCCGGCGCGATAGCGTGTTTCGTGACAAGGTCACAGTGTTCGCGGTCCACGCATCGATCCGGTAAGGCCCTGTACCGGCAGGCGCCGCCAGGAATGACTCAAAGCCTTTTGACCAGGCTTTGGGGGCCGGCACGCGCAGTGAGATCATGTGAATGGGCAAAATCGGGTCAGGCGCTTTGGTTTCAAAGGCGATGGTATGCGCGTCGATCATGCTGACGTTTGCAACGCGTTCCCGCAGCACTTGCGTCGACAGCGCATCGGGTGGTAGGGGGCTGCCCATCAGGTATTTGAACGCTACAACGACGGCCTCAGCGTCAAACCCTTCACCATTTGAAAATTTCACATTCTGCCGCAGTTTGAAAACCCAGCGCAGCGGGCTTTCCTGGGTCCAGGATTCCGCAAGTTCTGGGGCGACGTTGCCGGTGTCGTCGATTTTCACCAGCGGCTCGAAGGCGGCCTGGGTTACCAGTCCTGCGGGCAGGCCGCTATAAGAGAACGGATTGCCGCGCGTTTCCGGCAGCGAGGCCGTCACAATGCTCAGGGTATCGCCATACGCAACGCTGTTTATCGAGAGGGCGATGAGCAGCGAAAGGGCGATACGCGTCATGCGGGGCTTTCTGGTTATACCGCAATCCGTGCAGCAATCCGTTCGCGGTCTGCCGCGGCGGCCCGAAGACGCGGGATCACATCGCGACCTAATACGTCCGGGTCGCTCACAAAATCGAAGCCGCTGATCAGGAAATGTGTCACGCCAAGATCGTAATAACGCATCAGTTCGTTGACAACCTGCTCAGGCGTGCCCACCAGGCTTGTGACAGCGCGCGTGCCTTTCGTGGCCTTGGTAATGCCCATCCACAGCCGGGTGTCCAGACAATCCTCGCGTTTGGCCAGATCACCAAATCGTTCATGCGTGCGCGGATCTATGGCGTGCTGGTTCAACTGCTCAAGGTTGTTCATCACGCCGTCAAGTATGTCGCGCGCCTTCTGCCAGGCGGCTTCCTCCGTGTCGGCAATGATCAGGCGGGCAGACAGGCAATATTCCAGCGTGCGGTTGTGCTGCTGGCCAGCCGCGCGGACGCTTTCAATCAGGGCGCGGGTTTTATCCAGGGTTTCGATTCCCATGGCGTATACATCAGCGCAGCGTCCCGCATGCTGCACTGATTCCGGCGACGACCCGCCCCAGAACACCGGTAAACCGCCCTTTTGCACCGGCTTCAAGGCCGAAAAGGCACGGTTGAACTTGAAAAATTGACCCTCATGATCGAACGGCGCATCGCTGGTCCACACGCGGCGCATGACATCGACATACTCTGCGCTGCGGTCATACCGCACAGCTTTGGTCAGAAAATCGCCGTCGGCTTCCATCTCTTTGTTGTTGGCGCCGGTGATGATGTGCACGGCTGCCCGGCCGCGGCTGAGGTTGTCGATCGTGGCCAGCATGCGCGCGGCCATGGTGGGCTGAACAAAACCAGGTCGATGCGCGATCATGAAGCCCACGCGCTCGGTAATCCCGGCAATGTAAGCCGCGAACGGAATGCTGTCGGGCCACGTGGCGGCGTTGGCGATCAGCATGCGGTCGTAGCCGTTGCGATCATAGGCTTTAACTAAATCGCTTAAGAAGGGCAGTTCGAAATCCGACATCGGTTTGGGGCGATGCTCGGCACTGTTGCGATGAGAGAAGAGACCAAGGACCTGGATGGGCATGAGCTTTATTTCTCTGATGTTCTATTTCGCGCGAGTGTTTGAAAGATCGCCACGGCCCTCAAGACGCATCTGGCCAGTGCTCGGTATCCGAGCGTATCTAGACTCGCGCACCTTTGCCGCCGCAGCGCTGCGGTATAGGCTTGCGGGCCTAGGGGGGAAGCCATGAGAAAAGTTGTCACTGGCGTTGTTTTGCTGGTTGCGATCATTGCGGCAGGGCTGCTGTATGTCCGCAGCGGCGCTTTGGATACCGATCCGGCGGAGGCTATGGCGCGCTACGGCGGGTCGCCTTCTCAGTTTGTGGTCATTGATGGCACGCGCGTGCACTACCGCGACGAAGGTGCCGGCCCAGTGCTTGTCCTCATGCATGGTTCGCGGGCAAGCCTGCATCAGTGGGATGGTTGGGTCGCTGCCTTGCGTGATCGGTTTCGCATCATTCGTTTTGATAGTTTGGCGCATGGCCTGACCGGGCCTGACGCCAAAGGTGATTATTCCTCTGCCCGCCAGCTTTTTCTCCTGACCGCGCTGCTGGATCAGTTACACGTCGACCGGTTCATGATCGGTGCGACGTCATCAGGGGCGACTGAGGCCGTGCGGTTTGCCGCGCAAAACCCGCAGCGCGTCGAGAAAATGGTGTTGTCGACGGTGCCGCTGAAGTTGCCCGCCGCGAACAAAATCTCGCGCTTCAACAGCGCGATTTTCTGGCTGCATGACAACGTATTGGGCACGACCGCAACCAACCTGTACTGGCGGGCCTTTTTGCAGGGCATTTTTGCCGATCCCTCCCGTGTGACGGAGGAGATGGTTGAGCGCTACCGCATTTTAAATAGCCGCACCGGTCAGACAGCAGAGCATCGCCAGCGCATCGTTACATGGCAGACGGGCGGCGGTGCCGCGCGCGATTTCGAGATTGCGGGGGGCGTCACCGCGCCGATCCTCATCCAGTGGGGTTTGGCAGGGCCGGTGCTGCCGCCGGAACTGCATTGCCAGATTGCAGAAGCATTCACGCACGCCGATGTGCGCGTGATTATGTACCCGGACCTGGGCCACAAGTTGGTGCTGGAAGATCCGGTGACCACAGCACGCGATGCGGCGGCATTTTTGCTGGAGAACACCGGCGGCGTACGCTGCGGTGCGGCGCAGTAGACTCTACTTCGGCTCTGCGACGGTCATCAGTTCGTAGCGGATAAAGTGGAAATCCGAACGAAAGTTACTGATACGGCGGTTGTAACCCGTAAAACCAATCGACTCGTACATGAACATGCCTTGGGCCGTATCGTGCGCGCGGCGCATAATCTGACGGGTCAAATCCTCGCGGGTCTTTAAATCGGCCTCGTTTTGTGCGCGGTCAATCAGCGCGGTCGTGGTTTCATCGCAATACCACGCGACCGGCCAAGCGCAGGAATGCTGACGCATTACATCCAACGCATCGAACGCAGGCGAGAAATAGGTGGCCCCGAACGCATCGGTCGGGAAGCCTTGGGTGAACTGATATGCTGCAACTGTCGGCTCGGGCGCCATCGCGATGGTGAGTTTAATGCCGACCTTGCTGAGGTCGGCCGCAACCGCCTGAAACACCTGATCCCACACCGTGGCGCCGCTGGTGAGGGTCATGGTCATCGTAAAGCCGTCTTTATATCCGGCTTCGGCCAACAGGGCTTTGGCGCGCGACGGGTCATAAGGCGTTGCGGTGAGTGCCGGATCAAAACCAAAAAACTCACGCCGTGCGGGTTGCGTGGCTTCTTTGGCAAGCCCGGCAAAGAGTGTGCTGACAATGCGTGACTTGTTGACGGCCAGATCAATCGCTTGGCGCACGCGCACATCACGCAAGGGAACGCTTTGCTTGGTGTTGTAGGCCATGCCGACAATCGCCGGCAGTTGTTCTACGTTGATGGCGTAGGGCAGGGAGGTGCTATCGGCTGCATCCAGCGGATCGAACGCTGCCATGGCCAGATCGACGCGGCCGGTGGTCAGCGCGTTCCTGCGATTGATCGCCTCGGGCGCACTAATGGCTTCTAGTTTCTGCGTCGGGGCTTTGCGCCATGCCCCGCGCACAGCGCTAAATTTCACGTCTGAGGCACGCCATGTGTCCGCTTTGTAGGGGCCTGTGCCAATCGCTGATGCGATCAGGGCCTCGTGGGTAAAGCTTGTTCCTTTCGGTAGCGTTGCAATGCGCACCAAGCTGAGTTTGCGCGGCAGCATCGGATCTGGCCGTGTTGTCGTCAGGTGCACGGTCAACTCATCGCGTGCTGATGCGGCGCTAACTCCTGCCACGCTTGTTGCCACGGGTTCGGTGCGGCCGCCTGCGCTGGTGAGATACATGATGTTATCAACAACATCCTGCGCCCGCAGGGGGCGTCCATCTGAAAAGCTTACGTCGGAGCGCAGGCGAAACACCCAGGAGGTTGGTGTCTCTTGCGCCCACGACAATGCCAGCCACGGCTCTAACGTGCCGTCGTGGGTGATGTAGGTCATCGCGTCGTAAACGGCGGCGTAGTACCACAGCCGCGTGATCGAAGCGGAATCATGGGGGTTGTTGCGGCCAGCCGGCGTGCTGCCATAGGCAATGCGCAGCGGCGTCTCGGCCAGGCTGGCGTGCCCGAGAAAGGTGACCATCAGGGCCAAGCCGATTTTCATGCGGTTATGCTGCGCCACGATACATCCGCCACTCTTGCTGAGTGAGTCCTTCTGGTGAAAGGCTTGCGCGAAGAATGCGGCGCGGTCAAGATGCTCGGCATCCGAGCATCTGTGTTGCGCCCTGCCACCTTATGAAAAAATCGCAGCCGCCCCGACCCCGCGTTCGCATCACCCCCGCGGCCAAGCCCAAAAGCCGCGTGCAAAGTGCCACGCGCGCGCTGCGACTGATTGAGTACCTCAACA
>JAEUKL010000034.1 GCA_016793005.1 Rhodospirillaceae bacterium
GGCGGAAGCCGATCTGTTCGCCCGCCACGTGCTGCCCAAAATCGATCACGGATTCTTAGTGTAGGCTGGCTGGCATCACATTAGCGGTGTCTTGCTCGACCTGGCGAATGGTGGGCAGCCACAGGTGAATCCAGATCAGCGCCAGCAGGTATGACACGGCTGCAAACATGAACAGCGGCATGTAGCCTAAGCCCGCCGTCAGCACCAAACCCGCCACTTTCAGCGTCACCATGCCGCCGATGTTGCCGCTGAATACGCCCAGGCTAGTCATCCGCCCGATCCGGGGCTTGTCGGTGACATCGGTGATCAGGGCAAACAGGTTGGTTGAGAACCCCTGGTGGGCCGCCAGCACACCCGCGAGAATCAGAGCTGCCATCGTCGGGCTGTCGGCTTGCAAAGCTAAGGGTAATGGCAGCACCAGCGTTGCACTGATGAACATGGCGACTTTGCGCACTTTGTTCACGCTGACGCCACGTTGCAGGAAGTGGCTGGCAATCGTGCCGCTGAAAATCGAGCCAATCGCAGCGCCGGTGTAAGCAATCGCCAGCGGTGGCGCGATGTCCGCACCCACGAGGCCGAATTGGCGGTTGAGAAAGTCCGGCATCCAGAACAGCATCAACCACCAGGTCGAGTCACTCAGGGCTTTTGCACCGGCAATGGCCCAGGTTGATCTTTCCCGGAAGATAGAGCTGCCGGTCTGTTCAGTTTTCGCGTTCACGGTGCCGGTGTCATGGAATTCGACGTTGCGTGTGGCGAAAATCCACGCCGCCGCCCATACCACACCCAGAATCCCGGCGATCACGTAAGCACCGCGCCATCCAAACGGAATTGCGATGAAGGGAATGATGAAAGGGGCCGTAATGGCGCCCATGCTGGCGATGGCGTTGGACAGGCCCACGCCGGTCGATCTCATGTGCGGCGGAAAAATCGTCGCAATGGTTTTGATCTGCGTTGGCGTCACCGCGGCTTCGGTGACCCCCAGACCGACGCGGGCCGCCACAAACTGCGACAGGGAGAAGGCCCACCCATGAATGACCGCAACAATGCTCCATGAGAACACGCTGATGGGGTTGGCCCACTTTACGCCAAACTTGTCGACCAAGCGCCCGGCCACCAGCAGCGCCACAGCGGTCGCACCCTGGAACCATGCGCCCAGCGTTCCATAGTCATCGTCGGTCCAGTTCATCTCAGCGGCGATGGTGGGTTTCAACACCGATATGATCTGGCGGTCGACCAGGGCCAAAATTCCAGACGCAGCGATGAACAAAAACAGCACCCAGCGCATACGGTCCGAGAGCGATAAACCCAACGGTGATGATTGTGCACCTGCACCATCATTTTGTGTGCGCTGCAGCGTAACGGTCATGAAATTCCCCTCCTGCAACTCAGTGCATCAGCCCCTGAAGACACAACACCGATAGGCGGTTGGTGCCGCGACTTTTTAGGCTTGCCCCAAAGATCGCGCCGAGAGAATACTCACAATAAGTCAGCGCTGTCATATAGCGATTTCGGGAGAAGATTCTTTGGTTGATACGGTTCGCTACGGCTTGGTTGGAACGGGGATGATGGGGGTGGAGCACCTCAACAATCTGGCTGTCACGCCGGGCGCTGTGGTCACCGCGTTGGCCGATCCCGTGGAAATGTCGTTGGGCTGGGCGCGTGACGCGCTGGGCGCAAAGGCCTCAGGCGCGAAAGCATTTGCCGACAGTGCCAGCCTTGCAAAGAGTGGCTTGGTCGATGCGGTGATTGTTGCCAGCCCCAACAATACGCACCGCAATGTGCTGGAGCCTCTGTTCGATGCGGGCTTGCCCATTCTCTGCGAGAAGCCACTGGCAACCACGCTGGATGATGCACGCTGGATTGTTGAAAGGGCGGCCAAATCCAAAGCTCCGTTCTGGACCGCGATGGAATATCGCTACATGCCGCCGGCGGCTGAATTTATTTCTGATGTGCACAGTGGGCGCATCGGCAATTTGAAAATGCTGTCGATCCGCGAACATCGGTTCCCGTTTTTGGTGAAGGTGCGCGACTGGAACCGCTTTTCGCGCAACACCGGTGGCACGATGGTCGAAAAATGCTGCCACTTTTTCGATCTGATGCGCCTCATCACCAAGTCGGAAGCCGTACGCGTGTATTGCTCGGGCGCCATGGATGTGAACCATGTCGACGAGCGCTATAACGGCGAAAAGCCTGATATTATCGACAATAGTTACACCACGGTGGACTTCGCGAACGGCGTGCGCGCGCTGCTGGACTTGAG
>JAEUKL010000319.1 GCA_016793005.1 Rhodospirillaceae bacterium
ACACCTTTCGGTCCGCCAAACTTATGCGCCGACAGACTCAGCGCATCGACACCCAGATCTTTCATGTTGAAGGCGATACGGCCCGGGGCCTGAATGGTATCGCAGTGCAGATAACCACCCGCATCGTGCACCAGCGTCGCGATTTCGGCGATGGGTTGAATCGCGCCGGTTTCATTGTTGGCCAGCATCACGGAAACCAGAACTGGCGCTTTTTGATGTTTCAGGCACTCGGCCAATACGTTGAGATCAACCAGACCATTGCTATCGACGGGCAGAAAGCTATCGATATCCGTCATGTTCGCGATCACCGACGGATGCTCGACACTTGAGCACCACGCCGCCGTGCATTTCATTGCCCGGCCCAGCCCCTTGATCGCCAGCACGTTGGCTTCGGTTCCACTGCCCGTAAAAACCACCTGGGCCGGATTTCCGCCCACCATGGCCGCAACGGCTTCGCGTGCGTCTTCCACAACAGCGCGCGCTGCCCGCCCGGCCCGGTGCACTGACGATGGATTTCCGCCAACGTCAAACGCCGCTGTCATGGCGGCCCTGGCGTCGGGCGACACAAATGTCGTCGCGTTATGGTCGAGATAGACAAAGCTTCGGGTCATGGCGACCCGATTATATCAACGCGCGCGCCGAGAGAAGTGCGGAAATCGCGGCCTTATTCGGCGGCGAGCGCAACCCCAAGCTTACCGTCCTGGCCTGCAACCACGTCTTTGATCGTGATCGTGGCAAGATAGCGCAGCATCTCTTTGTCCAAGGTCGCCCATAAGCCAGCGACGGATGCGCCAGCGCGGGCCGTTTCACCCTCGTCGGCTTCACCACCCACGGTTTTGGCCGCAGCTAAGGCGGTAAAGACATCCGCGACGGTGATCTGCTCGGGTTCGCGGGCCAACAGGTAGCCGCCGCCCGGACCCCGCACACTTTTTACAAAGCCACCCTGACGCAACAGGGCAAACACCTGCTCAAGGTACGAGACTGACACCGATTGGCGCGCCGCGATCTCGGACAAGGCAATCGGCCGCTTGGCCTGGGCCTGGGCCAAGTCCACCAGGGCTGCAACAGCATAACGGGAGCGAGACGAGTTACGCACTTCTAACCTCTTGATTTAAAAAGATTATCAAGCACTCTTGAGACTTGGTCTGCCTCAAAATGGGTATCCATTCTACGGATTGACGCTGGCGGCGGATCAATGGCCCGGCCTAAGGGCTTGGAGAGCGTTCGGTCTGCGAAACAGAAGCTGCTGGCTTGCGGGCTGGGCGTTGGCCGGTCGACTGTCCCCGGCAGATTAAGTTTGCAGTTTTGGCCCCGTTTCCCGTAAGAAAGAGCCACGGTGCAAGGGGCCCCCTGCTGGGCCCACCGGGACGGCCTGTGTGCGCGAAAAAACGCCGTAAAACCAATAAGAAAACCGCCAGGGAAAAAGTGGGACTCATGCCTGAAGTGATTTTTACGGGCCCCGAAGGGCGTCTTGAGGGCCGTTACCACCACTCCACTGGAACACGCGCACCTATTGCCATCATTCTGCACCCGCACCCGCAGCACGGCGGCACGATGAACAACAAGGTGGTCTACAACTTATACCACACGTTCGTCGCGCGCGGCTTTTCGGTCTTGCGTTTCAATTTCCGCGGTGTCGGCCGCTCTCAGGGTGAATTCGATAACGGCCTGGGTGAATTGTCCGATGCGGCGTCGGCACTGGATTGGCTGCAATCGGTGAATCCCAATACGGCGGCCTGCTGGGTTGCAGGTTTTTCGTTTGGCGCATGGATCGGCATGCAACTTCTGATGCGCCGTCCTGAAGTTGAAGGCTTTGTCTCGGTCGCACCGCCGGCCAACATGTATGATTTCAGCTTCCTCGCCCCCTGCCCGTCATCGGGCATTATCGTGCAAGGGACCAACGACGACGTTGTGCCCGAACCGTCGGTCGAGAAGTTCGTGAACAAGCTGAAGATGCAAAAGAATATCACCATTGATTACTCACTGGTGAAGGGCGCTAATCACTTCTTCAAAGATCACATGGATCAAATGAACGACGTGGTTGGAACGTATGTTGATATGCGCCGCGCCGGTGGTGGCCAGGTCACGCCGCCGCGCCGCAAATCTGCCGGCGGCGCTGTCGCCTAGTTAACCTCGCTATCGCGGATGCACCAACACGCCGCCTGGAAGCGGCGTGGGTGCTCCCGTTACGTCCGGGTACGTCAGCGGCAAACCGCGCACCAAGCGGGCCGCGAAATACGCAAAGCCTTGCGCTTCCATCATGTCACCGTTCCAGCCCGCCGCTTCGACGGGAGCCACTGGTATACGCGTCAGCGCCGCGACACGCTCCATCAACACCGGATTATGACGCCCGCCGCCGGTGACCAGCAATTGATGCGGCGGTGATGGGCAGTGCGCCAGCGCGGCCGCCACGGTTGCGGCGGTAAACTCGGCCATCGTCGCTGCGCCATCTGCGACGCTTAAGCCATCCAGCACCGATGCATCAAACGCCAGCCGATCCAGTGATTTGGGTGGGGCTTCGCGAATAAACGGCGATGCCATTAGCTTGGCCAACCTGGTTGCATCAACCGATCCTGCACGCGCCATCGCACCGTTCTCATCCATCGCACGGCCGGTGTGCTTCAACATCCAGTCATCCATCATGGCGTTACCGGGCCCGGTATCGAAGCCCAGAATGGCGAACGGAAACGCATGACCGTTCACGTCGGTTTTTTTCTCACCGATCACTTTCTCGCCAATCCATGTGACGTTCGACACCCCACCGATGTTGAGAACACCCAAAGGTTTGGGCAACGCAGATGCGAGCGCCACATGAAACAGCGGCAGCAGCGGTGCCCCCTGCCCGCCATGCGCCACATCGTTGCTGCGAAAATCGTAGACCACCGGCACGTTTAAAGCCTGAGCCAACCGTTGCCCATCGCCCATCTGCCACGTCTGGCGCGCATGGGGCCGGTGCCAGATGGTCTGCCCGTGAAAGCCCACCAGGTCGGGTGCGGCCCCAACCTCGGCGATTAAGGCCTTCACCGCAGCAGCATGAAAATCGGTCAGTTCAGCGTCCAACGCAGCCGCATCGCCATGGTCCTTATCCGGCACAGATGACACGAACTTATGCAGCCGGGCGCGAAATGCGGACGGGTACGACAAGGCATGAGACGGCCCGAAGGTCGCAACCGTTTCGCCGTTGGTCTCGACCCAAGCCGCGTCCACGCCATCCATGGAGGTGCCGCTCATCAGGCCCACCACGCGCAAAGGGCGGTTTTCCGCCAGTTTTTTCAGTTCTGCAGCCATTCCATAGGGTCCCAGAGCGTGCTACCAACCCGCGCGTACAAGGTACAATACGACAACCACACGACACGTAAAGTTTTCGACCATGGCCCAGTTTAAATCCGACCTTCTGAACACGCTTTCGACGCGCGGCTACTTGCACCAGTGCACCGACCTTGAGGGGTTGGACGTCAAAGCGAAGGACAGCGTGATCACGTGTTACGTGGGCTATGACGCAACCGCCGACAGCCTGCATATCGGCAATCTGGTCTCGATCATGATGCTGCGCCGGTTGCAGCAAACCGGTCACCGCCCGATTGCGCTGATGGGCGGCGGCACCACCAAGATCGGCGATCCGTCTGGCCGCGATGAAACACGCGTGCTGGCCGACAACGACACCATCAATGCACGCATCGCAAAAATCCAGCAGACGTTCGGCAAGTTCCTGAACTTCGGTAGCGGTAAAACCGATGCGCTGTTGATGAACAACGCCGACTGGCTGGATAAGCTGGAGTACATCCCGTTCCTGCGTGACATCGGCCGCCACTTCACCGTCAACCGTATGCTGACGATGGACAGTGTGAAGCTGCGCCTGGAACGCGAACAGCCCTTAACGTTCCTCGAATTCAACTACATGATCATGCAGGGCTACGATTTCGTGGAATTGTACCGTCGTGTAGGTTGCACCATGCAGATGGGCGGTTCGGACCAATGGGGCAACATCGTGCAAGGTGTTGAACTGGGCCGTCGCATTGTGAACACCGAGTTCTACGGCCTGACGACGCCGCTAATCACCAAGTCATCGGGCGAGAAGATGGGCAAGTCCGTCTCTGGGGCCGTGTGGCTCAGTGCCGAAAAGCTGTCGCCCTACGACTACTACCAGTTCTGGCGCAACACCGAAGACGCCGACGTGGCCCGCTTCATGAAGCTGTTCACCGACATGCCGCTGGATGAGATCGCGCGCTACGAAACGCTGCAAGGGGCCGAGATCAACGAAGGCAAGAAGAAACTCGCCCTGGAAGCCACGGCCCTGCTGCACGGCAAAGACAACGCCGAGAGTGCCGCCGAAACCGCGCGTAAGACGTTTGAAGAAGGTTCGACCAGCGGCGATCTGCCGACGCTGACGTTCAGCGCAGCGGAATTGTCTGCGGGCGTTGGCGTCCTCGACGCCCTGGTGAAATTCGGCATGGCTGAAAGCAAAGGCGAAGCACGCCGGTTGATCCGTGGCGGCGGAGCGAAGTTGAACGACGCCAAGATCGACGATGAAAACGCGACGATTAAAGCCGCTGACTTGCAGAATGGTGTGGCCAAGATTTCAGCCGGCAAAAAGCGCCACGGCCTGATCAAGCAGTCGTAACTATTGCTGCGGCTCTGTGGCAGACGCCGGCGTTGGTTCTGACTTCGGCTTTGCCTTGCTGGTTTTGGGTGCCGATGGCGCGGGCTTGGGCTTGGGCGGGCTGCTGCT